>CAXTRP010000246.1:585-5252 GCA_964246615.1 uncultured Caulobacteraceae bacterium
CCCGCCCAAGCAGCAGATACAGCCAGATGGCCAGCGCAAGCATGGCCACGACGAGCGCGACACCCTCTCCACCCCCCGCCGACCCGCTCAACGGATATAGCCCGCGGTCTTGAACCAGGTCACCGCGTCAGCGAGCGCGCTGACATACGGCCGGGCGCGGTAGCCCAGTTCCGTGCAGGCCTTTTCTGAGGAGAAGAACATCTTGTGCCGCGACATGCGCAGAGCGTCGGCGGTGAGGAAGGGCTCTTTGCCGGTTAGCCGCGCGACGGCTTCCGCTACGTGCGCCAGGGGGAACAGCGGGCCGAGCGGCAGGGCCAAGGTCGGCGGCTTTCGCCCCACCAGATCGGCGATGACGGCGAGCATCTCGCGCAGCGTCGCGTCCTGGCCGCCCAGCACATAGCGCTCCCCGATCCGGCCCTTGTCGAAGGCCAGCAGGTGACCGTGCGCCACGTCGTCCACGTGCACCAGGTTTAGGCCGGTATCCACGAAGGCGGGCATCCTGCCGGTCGCGGCCTCCACGATGATGCGCCCGGTCGGCGTCGGCTTCACGTCGCGCGGGCCGATGGGTGGAGGGGTTGACGATCACCGCGGGCAGGCTCTCCTCGGCCACCATCCGCTGCGGCGCGATCGGCCGGCTCTCGTCCGACGGGCCGTCCTTGAGGCTCAGGGTGGCGACGCTGGAGGTGTAGACGACGCGCTCGACGCCGGCGTCCAGCGCCGCCCGCATCACCGTGCGTGTCCCTTCCAGGTTGTTGCGGACGATCTCCTCCGGGTCGCGCGCCCACAGCCGGTAGTCCGCCGCCACGTGGAAGAGGTAGCGCTGGCCCGTCATGGCGGCGGCCATGGAGGCGGCGTCGCGCATGTCGCCCTCCACCAGGGTCGCGTCCAGACCCGTGAAGTTGTCGCGCGGGCTCGAGGCGCGCACCAGGCAGCTGACCGCCATGCCGCGCTCGCGCAGCGCCCGAGCCACGGCCGACCCCACGAAGCCCGACGCCCCTGTGACCAGCACCCGATCCCCGGCCGCGCCGTGCGCCATCCCATCCGTCCGAACTGCGGGGCAACGCGCCTCCCGCCTGCCTTCTAGACCAGTCCGTCCGCCTGCGCGCTAGCCCCGATGGGACGATGGCGCCGACGCTTCACTGGCTGCGCGTGTCACTGGCTGCGCGTGCAGCGGATGGCCGCGCCCCCGTCGACCTTGCAGAAGAAGCTGCCCAGCATCGCCTTGCGCACCACCATGGTGGAGCCCGAGTGGGGCGGATTGTAGAGTTCGGTGTTGTCGATCTGGCGCCAGGTGGCGTTCTCGTCGGTGGTCAGCACCCACTTGCCGTCCGCCTCCTGGTGGGCGCCGGCCAGGGCGACGCTGATCTTGTCGAGCGTCTCCTCCTTGGGTCCGCGATTGAACAGGGTGAGGGACGGCATGCTGATGCCGAAGGCCTGGCGCTTCACCGCCTGGACCTGGGCGCGGTCCACCACAACCACCTGGCCCGCCGCCTGCGCCTGCTCGAAGGCGTCGGCGGCCTTGTCGTAGCAGGCCAGCCGCGCATCCCGGTCGGCCACCTGACGGCAGTCGGAGATGGCCTGGGCCACGGCCGTGCGGCTGGCGCTCAGGGTCGGCTTGGCCAAGGCGGCCGGCGCGAGAGCGAGCATCGCCGCCGCCAGCCCTGCGGTCGATAAGGTGGCGTAGGACGAGGACATCGGCGCAGGCTCCCGGTTGGCGGACCATAGAAGGCCGGCGAACCGCGCTGCGCAACGGCTTCGCCACCGCCATGGGCGCATTGGTCGCCGGCCCCGCCGCTCCGAGCGTCACTTCATCCGCTTCCGGCGGTGCAGGCCGCAATTGCAGGACTCGTGCAGCCGTCCTAGGGTCCGAATCGCCGTCACCGCCTGCACAGGTCGTCCATGTCCGAGACCAACGCCCAGGAACCGACCATGGAGGAAATCCTGGCCTCCATCCGGCGCATCATCTCCGAGGACGACGCTCCGCCCGCGGTGGAAGCCACGCCCGCCCCCCCCGCCGCTCATGCCGAGCCGCAACCCGCGCCCGTGATGGCGGCCCCGCCCGCCCCGGAAGAGGACGTGCTGGAGCTGACCGAGCCTGTCGACGCCGCGCCGTCCAGGCCTGAGCCCGCCAAGCCGCAGAAGTACGAAGAGACCCTGGGCGATCTGGACGTGTTCTCCACGCCCCTGGCCGCCGCTCCCCCGCCGCCTCGCGTTCCGGCGGCGCCGGCCTTCGCGGAGGAGCCCCTGGTGGGCAGCTATGCCGCCGAGGCCAGCGCCAACCACTTCGGCGCCCTGGCCCGCACCGTGGCCATGCCGAAAGAGGGCCGCACCCTGGAAGATCTGGTGCGCGAAATGCTGAAGCCCATGCTGCGCGACTGGCTCGACACCCACCTGTCGCCCATCGTGGAGGCGCGCGTTCAGGCCGAAGTGGAGCGTATCTCGCGTCGCCAGGACTTCTAGCCGCCGCCCATTCGGCCATGCGGCGGCGGTCTCAGCGCCGTCGCCGCCACGCCCAGACCGCCAGGCCGATAGCCACGACGGCCACGGCTCCGGCTATCACCGCATCGCGCAGCACCTTCGCAAACACGGCCGCGATGACGAGGGCCGGCAGGAGCAGTAGCGTCATCCACCAAGGTCGCCCGTCGATCCACTGGTTGAACATCGAGCCCATGCACCAAGCCATAGCGGCCCGCAAAGGCGCTTGACAGGAGTACGAAGCAAGAACAGAACAAAGGGGCAACGTGGGAGGTCTGGCATGATCCGTTTGGCGCGCGACTCGATGGCTCTTGTATCGGTGGGCGGCTTCGTCTGGATGGTCTGCTCAGCGGTGCAGCTCGTGCGCTGAGTCGCCGCAAGGCACGGGAGACGCCGTGATGGAGCAGCCGGGCCAAGCCGCGGGAAAGGTGGGCTTCGTCCACCTTCGGGTCCGTTCGGCCTATTCGCTGCTGGAAGGCGCCATCAAGGCCGCAGACATCGCGAGCCTCTGCGTCAAGGCCGCCATGCCGGCCGCAGCCCTCACCGACCGGGCCAACCTGTTCGGGGCGCTCGAGTTTTCCCAGTACATGAAGGAAAAAGGCGTTCAGCCGATCGTGGGCTGCGCCCTGCCGGTGTCCGGCGTAGGGGAGGGCCCGCCGGAGCGCTGGGCTCGCTGCCCGACCGTCGTGCTGCTGGCCAAGGACGAAGCGGGCTGGCTGAACCTCTGCAGCCTGTCGTCCATGGCCTACCTAGACGCCGACGGCGGGGAGGCCTGCGTGCCGTGGTCGTCGGTGGAGGCGCATTCCGAAGGCTTGATCCTGTTGTCCGGCGGACCGGATGGGCCCGTGAACCCGCTCTACGCGGCAGGCAAGGCGGCCGAGGGCGATGCGGCGCTCGCGCGCCTGTACGCTGCGTTCGGGGACAGGCTGTATGTGGAGCTGCAGCGCCACGGTCTGGAGGTGGAGGCGGCTGCGGAACGCGGCCTGGTGGCCTGGGCCTATGCGAACGACGTGCCGCTGGTGGCCACCAACGACTGCTACTTCCACGAAGCGGCCATGCACGACGCGCATGACGCTCTGCTCTGCGTGTCCGACGGGACTTTCCTTGGGGAGGTGGAGCGCCGCAAGGTCACCGCCGAGCACGCCTTCCGGTCGTCGGACACCATGCGCGAGGCCTTTGCGGACCTGCCCGAGGCCTGCGACACCACCTTGGACATCGCCCGGCGGTGCGCCTTCCTGGTCTCCAAGCGCGACCCGATCCTGCCGCGCTTCGACACCGGGGCGGGGCGCTCGGAGGCCGAGGAGCTGGCCCATCAGGCGCGGGACGGCTTGCGTGCGCGCCTCCTCGCCCATCCGCCGGCGGCGCCCGAGCCCGACTATTGGGCGAGGCTGGAACGCGAGATCGCCGTCATCTCCCAGATGGGCTTCCCCGGCTACTTCCTGATCGTCGCGGATTTCATCAAATGGTCAAAGACCAACGCCATCCCGGTGGGGCCTGGGCGTGGCTCCGGCGCGGGCTCGCTGGTGGCCTATGCGCTGACCATCACCAACCTGGACCCCTTGCGTTTCGGGCTGCTGTTCGAGCGCTTCCTGAACCCCGAGCGGGTGTCCATGCCCGACTTCGACATCGATTTCTGCCAGGAGCGCCGCGACCAGGTCATCGCCTATGTGCAGCAGAAGTACGGCCACGATCGCGTCGCCCAGATCATCACCTTCGGCACCCTGCAGGCGCGTGCGGTGCTGCGCGACGTGGGCCGGGTGATGCAGCTGCCGCTGGGCCTGGTGGACCGGCTGGCCAAGATGGTTCCGGCCAATCCCGCCAACCCGGTGACCCTCGCCCAGGCCCTGGAGATCGAACCTCGTCTCCAGCAGGCCCGGCGCGACGACGCGTCGGTCGCCGGACTGCTCGACGTGGCGCTGAGGCTGGAGGGGCTCTACCGCAACGCCTCCACCCACGCGGCGGGCATCGTGATCGGCGACCGGCCGCTGACCGAACTCGCGCCGCTGTATCGCGACCCGCGCTCCGACATTCCCGCCACCCAGTTCAACATGAAGTGGGTGGAGTCCGCCGGCCTGGTGAAGTTCGACTTCCTGGGGCTGAAGACGCTGACGGTGCTCGACCGCGCGGTGCAGCACCTGAAGGCGCGAGGCCACGCCCTGGATCTGGACGCCCTGCCGCTGGACGACGCGGCC
>CAXTRP010000247.1:0-5251 GCA_964246615.1 uncultured Caulobacteraceae bacterium
GCCATGACCACCAGCGCCGCCCGCGGCGCAGTGCGGGACGTGACGCAGCTGAGGCGGTGAACGGCGGCTGGTGGGAGGATGGCCAGCGGAAAAGACCGACCCGTAGCAGCCCTTCCGCGTTGCTTTTGCAACGGCTGACGGCATGTATCGCTGATGGCTGTAGATGAGCGGCTGGAGCACCTCATGAGCCTCGCAGCGGCCTTTGTCGCCGGAGAAACTGCGCCGCTTGAAACAGCGACGGATATGTACACAGCGATCCCGTGGGACGAAGCACCTGACATGCTTCAAACGCCACTATTGACTCTATCGGCGGTGATCAGCAAGACTGTTCACATCCCGCTCGGAAAGTATCGTGAGCTTTGGCACGTCGAAGTTCGTGCTGAGGAAGATCGGAAGCACGATGAGGCCCAAGCTTGGGCAGCGCCTCTCGTCTTGCAAGCCTGTCAACAAATCATTGCAGCGACAGCCGTCTTCTAACCGCGCTCAGCACGGGTTCAAAAGGGCCACTCGCGGCGGAGACGCCAGGCCAGCCTGAATGGCGAGTTCCTGGAGCCGAGCGCACCTGCACTTCCGACCCATTGCGAACCTTTGGACCTTCGCTACACTTCCATCCATGATTGCAGGAGTCCTAGCCTACGTCGCGGTCGCGGCGACGGCCGTCAGTAGCCCGAGTCCGGCTACATCGATGCACGACCAGATGCGCGAAGCCGCGCAGCGCTGGCTTCAGGATCGAGGTCTTCTAACGCATCTTCCCCTCTATGATAAAAAGGGTGGCCTAGCGGCCCTTGCTCCGAAGCTTGAAGCGACGTGCGGAGCCGAGCCCGGTTCCATGCTGAAGGTCAGCAGACAGGAGGTCTTAATCGAACCTCAGCCGGGCAAAAAGGATCAGTATCTCTGCTTGTTTTGCGCACTCCAGGCGGTTTCACCAGAGCCAGTCGGCATGAAGGTGATGCTGGTAGTGCAGGACGCACGCTAAGCGTTCTGATTGAGCCTTAGTCTGGCGCAGATGGTGGCATTCTGGAGTCGAACGGATGCGTGGTCGCGACCCATAGCTGCCGTTCTCTATGCGACCCAAACTGTAGCGTGAGCACTACAAACAGGTATTACCAAATTCCCCGTGGTTGTAGTCGCCCGATATGCCGGTGATGAAGCCGTTCTGGGCTGTCCAGAATACATTCCAGTCAACGTTGCAGCCCACGATGTCGAACCGTCCATGGTGGGCCATAAAATCGAACCGATCCCTGGTCATCCGATGTAGAGGATCAAACGGCTTTATGGAAAAGCCTTCTCTGCGAAGCTCGTCTTCAAGCACGGCTTCGCTTGATTCTACTGGGAAGTGTTCATTTAGTCGGGCTTGGAAAGACAAAGTCCGGTTTCTATTCCCTTGTGGCAGGTCACGAGCAAGAGGTGGTGGGATGATTGCGCATCCACTTACAACGAGAGCCATCGCGCAGAGCAGCTTCAGCCGCATGGATTAGGGCCTCTCGACTTCCTAGCACTTTCGCATGTCATATGCCGCCATTCCCCCCCTAAGCGGAAGTCCCAAGCGTCCGCTTGCCGGTAAGTGATCTGCGTTCTCATCCTTCCTTTCAAACAGTGACGGCGGCTGTTTCCGCCCGGCTGGGCCGGACGGCCACCTCCCCGCCTTCGGCGGTACTCCCCCATCTGCGATGGGGGAGATGATCGTGCCCTCAGGGCGTCCTTGACCCGCCCGCACGAGTGGGTTACCCGCCGTATGGATTGCTTTGGAGCAAGAACCTTGCGCAACCTCGTAATTAGGACCGCGGCCCTGATCGGGTGATCCCCTAGGATCACGCGCGCGAGGTCGCACAGCCAGGTCCCTTCCGGGGCCTTTTTTATTGCCCGAAATCCAGCCGCCGGACCTGACAGGCCCTCTCCCATGACCGTCCACCAGACCATCGCCCCCTCACCCCTCGCCGCCGGGGTGGAGACCCTCACCGGGGCCGAGATCGTGGTGCGGGCGCTGGTGGATCAAGGCGTGGACACCCTGTTCGGCTATCCGGGCGGAGCGGTGCTGCCGATCTACGACGCGCTGTTCCACGAGCCCCGCCTGCGCCACATCCTGGTGCGCCACGAGCAGGGGGCCGGCCATGCGGCGGAGGGCTATGCCCGCTCCACGGGCAGGCCCGGCGTGGTGCTGGCGACCTCCGGTCCCGGGGCCACCAACGTGGTGACGCCCATCGTCGACGCGCTGATGGACAGCATCCCGCTGGTGGTGCTGACCGGCCAGGTGCCCACCCACCTGATCGGGTCGGACGCCTTCCAGGAATGCGACACGGTCGGCATCACCCGCTCGGCCACCAAGCACAACGTGCTGGTCAAGGACGTGAAGGACTTGGCGCGGGCGATCCACGAGGCCTTCCACATCGCCACCTCCGGGCGCCCCGGGCCGGTGCTGGTGGACATCCCCAAGGACGTGCAATTCGCCTCCGCCCCCTACGTCGGCCCTGAGGCGGTGCGCCACGTCTACGCTCCCCGCCGCCAGGGCGACGCCGCCCGGGTGCGCGAGGCGGTGGAGCTGATCGCCGGCGCGCGGCGGCCGGTGTTCTACGTCGGCGGCGGCGTCATCAACTCAGGGCCTGTGGCAAGCGAGCGGCTGCGCGCCTTCGCACGCGCCGTGGGCGCGCCGGTGACCGCGACCCTAATGGGGCTGGGCGCCTATCCGGCCTCAGGCCCGCAGTGGCTCGGCATGCTGGGGATGCACGGCGCCTATGAGGCCAACCACGCCATGCACGACTGCGACGTAATGGTGTGCGTCGGCGCACGCTTCGACGACCGCGTGACCGGCCGGCTCGACGCCTTCTCGCCCGGCTCCAAGAAGATCCACATCGACATCGACCCGTCGTCCATCGGCAAGATCGTGCGCTGCGACGTGCCCATCGTGGGCGATGCGGGCGAGGTGCTGGGCCAGCTGCTCGACGCCTGGGGCGAGCGTGCGCCCGCCGACCTGTCGCCCTGGTGGGCGCAGATCGAGGGCTGGCGCGCGCGCCGGGGCTTCGCCTATGCGGCGAGCGAAACGGTGATCAAGCCGCAGTACGCGGTGGAGCGGCTGTACGCCCTCACCCGCGAGGCGGAGGCGACTGGGCGCGACGTCTACGTCTCAACCGAAGTGGGCCAGCACCAGATGTGGGCGGCGCAGTTCTTCCACTTCCACCAGCCCAACCGCTGGATGACCTCGGGCGGGCTCGGCACCATGGGCTACGGCCTGCCGGCGGCGGTGGGGATCCAGGCGGCGCACCCCGACGCGCTGGTCATCGACATCGCAGGCGAGGCCAGCGTGCAGATGACCATGCAGGAGATCTCCACCGCGGTGCAGTACGACCTGCCGATCAAGGTCTTCATCCTGAACAACGAGTGGATGGGCATGGTGCGCCAGTGGCAGCAACTGCTGCACGGCGAGCGCTACAGCCACAGCTACGCCTCCGCCCTGCCGGATTTCGTCAAGCTGGCCGAGGCCTACGGCGCGGTGGGCCTACGCGCCGAGACGCCTGCGGAGCTGGACGCCAAGATCATGCAGATGATCGACACGCCGCGCCCGGTGATCTTCGACTGCCGCGTGGAGAAGGCGGAGAACTGCCTGCCCATGATCCCGTCCGGCAAGGCCCACAACGACATGATCCTGGCCGACATGGCGCGGGAGATGGGAAGCCTGATCGAAGACGACGGGCGGAGGCTGGTGTGATGGACTCAGCCAGCGATGTTGAAACCTGTAACGAGTATCTCGTCGTCTACAATTATGGCCAAGGGGGTCTCTGGGCGTACGTAAAAGCTTCTGAACCAGACATGATCCAGAGGCGCTACCCGACGCTCCAAGTCGTGGGACGACCAAGTTGGTTGACTGACGTGGAGGCTGTGCGTCTGGAGCGCTTTCAGTTGGATTATCCAACGGGTTGGTTAGCTACTCTGGAGCGGTCGGAATCATGACCGACACCCTCCGCCCCGATCCCGCCGGCTCCGCCTACTTCCTCGACTTCGAGACCGGCGCGGAGCGGCGCGCGACCTTTGCGGTGATCGTGGCCAACGAGCCCGGCGTGCTGGCCCGGGTGGTGGGGCTGTTCTCCGCGCGGGGCTACAACATCGAGAGCCTGACGGTGGCCGAGACCGACCATGCGGTCCACACCTCGCGCATCACCATCGTCACCCGCGGCCACGAGGGCGTGCTGGCTCAGATCAAGGCCCAGCTCGGCAAGATCGTGCAGGTGCGCACGGTCTTCGAGGTCAACGGCGATCCCCGCTGGGTCGAGCGCGAGCTGGCCCTGGTCAAGGTGCGCGGCTCGGGCGAGCACCGGGTCGAGGCCCTGCGGATCGCCGAGATCTTCCGCGCTCGGGTGATCGACACGGGCGTGGACAGCTTCGTGTTTGAACTCACCGGCGCCCCCGACAAGATCGACAAGTTCGAGACCCTGATGCGCCCGCTCGGCCTGGTGGAGGTGTCGCGCACCGGCGTCCTCTCCATCGCCCGGGGCGCCGAACGGGTGTGATCCAAATCCCCTGAGCGGAGCTACCAACCTCATGCGTGTCTACTACGATCGCGACGCCGACCTGGCCCGCATCCTGTCCAAGAAGATCGCCATCGTCGGCTATGGCAGCCAGGGCCACGCCCATGCGCTGAACCTGCGCGACAGCGGCGCGGGCGAGGTGGCGGTGGCGCTTCGTCCCGGCTCCGCCTCGGCCAGGAAGGCGGAAGACGCTGGCCTGAAGGTCATGACCGTGGCCGAGGCCGCCGCCTGGGCCGACGTGCTGATGGTGCTGGCGCCGGACGAGCACCAGCGCGACATCTACGCCGCCGAGATCGCTCCCAACATCCGTGACGGCTCAGCCCTGATGTTCGCCCATGGGCTGAACATCCACTTCCGCCTGATCGAGCCCAAGCCCTCCATCGACGTGCTGATGGTCGCCCCCAAGGGTCCCGGCCACACCGTGCGCGGCGAGTACCAGAAGGGTGGCGGCGTGCCGTGCCTGATCGCGGTGCACCAGGACGCGTCCGGCCAAGCCATGGACCTCGGCCTCGCCTACGCCAGCGCCATAGGCGGGGGCCGCTCGGGCATCATCGAGACCAACTTCCGCGAGGAGTGCGAGACCGACCTGTTCGGCGAGCAGGCGGTGCTGTGCGGCGGCCTCGTCGACCTGATCCGCGCCGGCTTCGAGACCCTGGTGGAGGCCGGCTATGCGCCCGAGATGGCCTATTTCGAGTGCCTGCACGAGGTGAAGCTGATCGTCGACCTGATCT
>CAXTRP010000248.1:0-5247 GCA_964246615.1 uncultured Caulobacteraceae bacterium
CCCCCTTCGAGGGGGAGGGCTTCCTGAGTTCGCGTCATGGCTAGCGTCGCCCTTCCAAAGATCAGCCTCTCCCGCTCCACGCCCAAGGACGTCTGGGGGATCGTCGGCCGGGGCGAGGTGGCGCTGGCGCTCGGCGTCGTCGGCATCGTCACCCTGCTGATCCTGCCGCTGCCGGCGATCCTGCTCGACCTGCTGCTGGCGGTTTCGCTGACCACCGCCGTGCTGATCCTGATGACGGCGCTGCTGATCAGCAAGCCGCTGGAGTTCACCGCCTTCCCGAGCGTTCTGCTCGCCACCACCCTGTTCCGGCTGGGGCTGGACGTGGCCTCCACGCGGCTTGTGCTGACCCACGGGCACGAGGGGGGCGACCCGGCGGGTCACGTCATCCAGGCCTTTGGCGCGCTGATGATGGGGGGTAATTTCGTCATCGGGGTGATCGTCTTCATCATCCTGGTGGTGGTGAACTTCGTGGTCATCACCAAGGGCTCCACCCGCATCGCCGAGGTGGCCGCCCGCTTCGCCCTGGACTCCATGCCGGGCAAGCAGATGGCCATCGACGCCGACCTCTCCTCGGGCCTGATCAACCAGGACGACGCCAGGAAGCGCCGCAAGGAACTGGAGCAGGAGAGCACCTTCTTCGGGGCCATGGACGGCGCGTCCAAGTTCGTGCGCGGCGACGCGGTCGCCGGCATGATCATCTTAGGCGTCAACGTCATCGGCGGCATGCTGATCGGGGTGCTGCAGCACCACGTCAGTTTCGCCACCGCGGCCTCCACCTACACCGTACTGACCATCGGCGAGGGCCTCGTCAGCCAGGTGCCGGCGCTGGTGATCTCCATCGCCGCGGGCTTCCTGGTCTCCAAGGCGGGGGTGGAGGGCTCGGCCGACAAGGCGCTGGTGGCCCAGCTCGCCACCAATCCGGTGAGCCTCGGCATGGTCTCGGCCGCGGCGGGGGTCATGGCGGTGGTGCCGGGCATGCCGCTGCTGCCCTTCGCCGGCATAGCGCTGGGGACCGGAGCGCTGGCCTGGAAGTCGTCCAAGGCGCCCAAGGCGATCGTCGGCGGCGAGGCTGCAGCCACAGCGCCCGCCGAACAGGCTGAGGAGCCGATCTCCACCGCGCTCGCCATCGACGACGTGAAGATCGAGCTCGGCTATGGCCTGCTGTCGCTCATCAACGACGTGGATGGCAGGAAGCTGACCGACCAGGTGCGTGCGCTTCGCCGCACGCTCGCCGCCGACTTCGGCTTCGTCATGCCGTCGGTGCGCATCCTCGACAACATGCGCCTGCCCAACCAGGGCTATGCGCTGCGCATCAAGGAGATGGAGGCCGGGACCGGCGAGGTGCGCATCGGCTCGCTGATGTGCATGGACCCTCGCGGCGGCCAGGTGGAGCTGCCCGGCGAGCACATGCGCGAGCCCGCCTTCGGCCTGCCCGCCACCTGGATCGACGACAGCCTTCGCGAGGAGGCCAGCTTCCGCGGCTACACCATCGTCGACCCGGCCACTGTGCTGACCACCCACCTGACCGAGGTGCTGAAGGACAATATGAGCGACCTGCTCTCCTATTCGGAGGTGCAGAAGCTGCTGAAGGAGCTGACGCCCGAACAGAAGAAGCTGGCCGACGACATCATCCCCAGCGTCGTCTCCGCCACCACGGTGCAGCGGGTGCTGCAGGCCCTGCTCAAGGAGCGGGTGTCGATCCGCGACCTGGCGATGATCCTGGAGGGCATAGGCGAGGCGGCGGGGCAGTCCACCGGCGTCACAGCGCTGGTGGAGCACGTGCGCGGCCGGCTGGCGCGCCAGCTCTGCTGGGCCAACCGCGCCGACGACGGGAGCCTGCCCACCATCACCCTGTCGCCCGACTGGGAGCAGAGCTTCGCCGACGCCCTGATCGGCTCGGGCGAGGACAAGCAGCTGGCGCTGGCGCCGTCCAAGCTGCAGGGCTTCATCCGCAGCGTGCGCGAGACCTTCGACCGCGCCGCCCAGGCCGGCGAGAGCGGCGTGCTGCTGACCAGCCCGAGCGTGCGCCCCTACGTCCGCTCCATCGTCGAGCGCTTCCGCGGCCAGACCGTGGTGATGAGCCAGAACGAGATCCACCCGCGGGCGAGACTGAAGACCGTGGGACAGGTCTAGCCTGCCCCAGTGGTCCACCGATCAGGCCACCAGCTGGTCCAGCATTCCCAGCGACTCCGCCACCGGACGGCAGGTCAGCTTGCCGGCCTTCACGTTCAGCCCTGCGGCGAAACCAGGGTCGGAGGCGAAGGCCGCCTGCATCCCCATGTCGGCCAGCTTCATCACGTAAGGCGCCGTCGCCGCCCCCAGCGCATAGGTGGAGGTGATGGGCGCGGCGCCCGGCATGTTGGCCACGCAGTAATGCACCACGCCGTCCACCACGAAGGTCGGCTCGGCGTGGGTGGTGGGCCGGCTGGTCTCGAAACAGCCGCCCTGGTCGATGGAGATGTCCACCAGCACCGAGCCCTTCTTCATGGTGGCCAGGTCCTGGCGGCGCACCAGCTTGGGGGCGGCGGCGCCGGTGACCAGCACCGCCCCGATCACCAGGTCGGCCTCGCGCAGGCCGGCCAGGATGGCGTCGCGGGCGGAGAACTGGGTGCGCAGGCGACCGTCGAACTGGGCGTCGAGCTGAGCCAGGCGGGTAGGGTTGATGTCGTACAGCGTCACGTCGGCGCGCACGCCCACCGCCATCTCTGCGGCGTTCTCGCCCGAGACGCCGCCGCCCAGGATCATCACCTTGGCGGGCTGCACGCCCGGCACCCCGCCGATCAGCAGGCCCCGACCGCCCGCTGGCGACAGCAGGGCCGCGGCGCCGACCTGCACCGACATGCGCCCGGCGACCTGGCTCATGGGCGCCAGCAGGGGCAGGCGGCCGGCCTTGTCGGTGATGGTCTCATAGGCGATGCAGGTAGCGCCGGACGCCATCAGCGCCTTGGTCTGGGCGGGATCGGGCGCCAGGTGCAGGTAGGTGAACAGGGTGTGGTGAGGCTTCAGCCGGGCGATCTCCTCGGGCTGGGGCTCCTTCACCTTCACGATCAGCTCGGCGGCGTCGAACACGGCTTGCGCGTCCGCCACGATCTTCGCGCCGGCGGAAGCGTAGGTTTGGTCGGAGACGTCCACGCCTTCGCCGGCTCCGGCCTGGACGAAGACCTCGTGGCCGTTGTCGGTTAGCGCGTGCACCACGCCGGGAACGAGGCCGACCCGGTTCTCCTGGCTCTTGATCTCCTTGGGCACGCCGATCTGCATGGTCATCAACTCCTGGAACGATTGCGCGCTTTCTAGCGGGCTAGGACGCCGATGTCTGCGGCGAGCCGCGGGTTCGGCGAAGACCAACGTCCTCTTAACGACCGGCATGCTTAGTCGGGTTGGGAGACAGCCGATGATCAAGCTCACCCGTCTGATCTACGTCAGCCGCATAGCCGAAAGCGCCCAGCTCGATCTTCCTGCGACCGTCGCGGCGGTGCTCCGAACCTCGCGCAGGAACAACGCCCGAGCCGACGTCACGGGCATGCTGCTGACGTTCAACGGCTTCTTCCTCCAGGCGCTGGAAGGACCCGATGACCGTGTCCGCTCGACCCTGGTCAGGGTCGCCGCCGACCGGCGGCACATGGAGGTGAAGGTCCTTGGAGCCGACTTCTGCTCTGGACGCGCCTTCGCGCGTTGGGCCATGTGCGCCAATGACCTGTCCGTCGCGGACGACGACATCCTGCGTGTGCTCGACAGGCGGGGAGAGTTCGCACCATACCAGATGACGTCGATCGCGGCGCTGAAGCTGCTGACCTCGATTTCCGCGATCCACACGCGGCAGACCGACGCCGCCGCCTGACACCGCCCTAGGCGGCCTTGGCGGGGCGGCTGCGGTCCTTCTTCACCCGGGCTACGGCGCGGTCGCGCTTCAGGCGCGAGAGGTGATCGATGAACAGCACGCCAGCGAGGTGGTCCATCTCGTGCTGGATGCAGACGGCATAAAGGCCTTCGCAGTCTTCCTCGACCGGTTCGCCCCGGTAGTTCAGGTAGCGCAGCCTCACCCGTGAGGGACGTTCCACCTCGTCATAGACATCGGGGACAGACAGGCAGCCTTCCTCGTAAGGGGCGCGATCGGCGGCCGCCCACATGATCTCGGGATTGACGAAGTACCGAGGAGCCGCCTCTTCGCCTTCGCGAGCCAAGTCCATGACGATGACGCGCTTGGGCACGCCGACCTGGACGGCCGCCAGACCGATGCCGGGCGCGGCGTACATGGTCTGCAGCATGTCATCCATCAGTGCGCGAAGGTCGTCGTCCACGGCGTCGACCGGGGTGGAGACCTGCTTCAACCGGGGGTCCGGAACGGTGAGGATTTCGCGTAGCGCCATGGTTCGAATTTAGGCGAGCCATATCCGAGCGGCAAGGTCAGGTATGTGCTTGCGAGACCGCCTGCGAACCCGCGGTGCGATCAAGGGTTTACGCCAGCCCCGCCCGGACTTCAGCGCGCAGGCTGTCGATCGGCTGCAGGCCGCGGTCGGTCTTCAGGTGCCAGAAGGTCCAGCCGTTGCAGGCCGCCGCCTGGTCCACCAGCGCGCCGAGCTTGTGGATGGAGCCGGAGAGATCGCCCGCGACCAGGCTGCCGTCGGCGCGCACCCGGGCGGAGCGCCTGCCCTTGGGGCAGTAGAGTTCATCGCCAGGGCGTAGCAGGCCGGCCTCCAGGATCATGCCGAAGGGAATGCGAGGCTCCGACCGCTTGGAGCCGGTGACGGCGAGCTGTTCGAGGGGAACGGGGATCACCTCGGCGATGCGCTTGCGAGCCACCTCCACATAGGCCGCCTCCCGCTCGATACCGATGAAGCGGCGGCCCAGCCGCTTGGCCGCCGCGCCGGTCGTCCCCGTGCCGAAGAAGGGATCTAGCACGACCTCGCCAGGCTTGGTCGAGGCCAGCAGCACGCGGTGCAGCAGGGCCTCGGGCTTCTGGGTCGGGTGGGCCTTGGCGCCGTCCGCGCCCTTCAGCCGCTCCTCGCCGGTGCAGAGCGGCAGGGTCCAGTCGGAGCGCATCTGGCTGTCGTCGTTGAAGACCTTCAGGGCGTCGTAGTTGAAGGTGTAGCGGCGCTGGCCGGCCGACTTGGCGGCCCAGATCAGGGTCTCGTGCGCGTTGGTGAAGCGACGGCCGCGGAAGTTCGGCATCGGGTTCGACTTGCGCCAGATCACGTCGTTGAGGATCCAGAAGCCGAGATCCTGCAGCACGGTGCCGATGCGGAAGAT
>CAXTRP010000249.1:0-5235 GCA_964246615.1 uncultured Caulobacteraceae bacterium
TTCCAGCGGTCGTACTTGGACAGGAACCCCTTGATGAACTGGCTGAAGGCGTAGGCGTCGGCGTCCACGCCGTAGAAGGCCTTCTCCTTGTCCTTGCCGGCGATGCGCGAGAAGCCGGTGCCGGGCGCATCAATGAACACCAGATCGCTCGCGTCCAGCAGGGAGTAGGCGTTGTCCACCAAGCGGTAGGGGGCCGCCGGCGTGTGGCTGTCGTCGGCGGTCACCACCCGGCGCGGCCCGAACGCGCCCATGTGCAGCCACACGGTCGATGAGCCCGGGCCGCCATTGTAGAGGAAGGTGATCGGCCGGTCGGCGGAGGGGACGCCCTTCTTGAAGTAGGCCACGTAGAAGATCGACGCTTCCGCATCGGGATTCGCCTTATCGTCCAGAGCCTTGGCCGCATCGCCGCCGCTCTTCTCGCGGGCGGCGGCGTCGTCCCAGCCCTTGGGATGGACGATGAGCGTGCCTGCCACCGCGTGGTAGGCAATGGCCTGGCCTTCCACGTTCACCGTGCCGTTGCTGTCCGCATGGTCTGAGTGGAACAGCACGCCCTCGTCCGGCGAGGAGGTGCTGCTGGCGGACGGCTTGTCGCTCTCGCGACGCGCGGCGTCGGTCGCCTTGATCTTGCCCTCGCTGGAACTCTGGGCGAAGGCTGAGCTCGCCATGAGCGAGACGCAGGCGGCGGCGAGCAGTGGGAACTTCATCGATATCCTTGAGCGCGAGACGAACGGCGGCGACGCACTCTGCGCAGGCCGCTGCACGGCGCCAATCGAATTCTTAGGCGATCCGCCATTCTCTCCGGACGCCCGCCGACCCGAGCGGGCGGCCGGAGGCGGTCAGCGCCGGCGCGCCGCTCAGCCGACCAGCGGCTTCAGCGCCTCGCCCATCTGCTTGTGGGACTTGTCCATCGAGGAGAAGCGTTGGATGTACGCCTTGATCTTGGGGTCTTGGGTCGACTGTTCCTCCTCCTTCGAGGTCTTCTCGTCGTCGGCGTTGATGCGGGTGATCTCGGCCACGTAGGCCTTGTCGAAGGACGGCCCGCTCAGGCCCTTCAGGTCGGCGAGCTTCTGGGTGTCCTGGCTGGACATGCCCGAGGGGGGCGTCACGCCCTCCGTCGCCACGAGCTTCATCAGCGCCGCGTTCGCCTTCTCGTGATCGCTCGCCACGCGGCTGGAATAGCTTCGGATTTGCGGCTTCGTAGCCTGGGTCGTGGCGAGCTTGGCGATGGCCAGTTCGAAGCGGGCACCCTGAACATCCTGGTCCAGGAAGGCCTTGTCCCGCTCGCTCACCGCCGCCAAGGCGGAGGACGCCGCCAGCATGGCGCAGACGGCGACGGCGGCCGTACCGAACATCGTTGATCGCATGTGTTTCACTCCTGCATTGAATCCGACGTCCAACTTGGCGGAGGAGCGACGTGTTCCAGCGCGGCGCCTTGGAGGAGGTGAGATAGAACCGCGGCGCGCTGCGGTGCTGATCCTCCTCGCCGGCCGCGCTGGTGGCCTGCGGCGGTTCAGTCCGGCGGGGGCTGATCGAGTGTGAGCGGGCGGCCTATGCGCCTGACCTCCCACTCCAGCCCCAGCCCCAGCCGGGCGTGGGCATCGGCGCGCACCGCATCTCCCAGCCCCTCAAGGTCTGCGGCCGTGGCCTCCCCCGTGTTGATCAGGAAGTTGGCGTGCTTGGGTGAGAACATGGCGCCGCCAAACGGCCTGCCGCGCCAGCCGAGCTGATCGACCACCTGCCAAGCGCTAAGGCCCTCGGGGTTCTTGAAGGTCGAGCCGCCGGTCTTCTCGCGGATCGGCTGGGCGGCCTCGCGCCGGGCGGTGATGGCGTCCATGCGCGCCGTGATGGCGGCGGGGTCGTCGGCCAGACCTTGGAAGACGGCTCCGGTGAAGATCAGCGGCCGTTCGGATGCGGCGGCGCTGTGTCTGTATACAAACCCCATCTCGGCGTTGGACAGCACGATCCGCTCGCCGGAGCGGGTGAGCGCACGGGCCTCGACCAGGACGTCCTTGGTTTCAACGCCGTAGCAGCCCGCGTTCATCACGCAGGCGCCGCCGATGGCGCCCGGCACGCCGGTATAGAACTCCAGGCCGGCGACCCCCGCCTTGGCCGCGGCCCTGGCCAGCTGTGCGTCCAATGCGCCCGCGCCGGCGGACAGCCGTTCGCCCGGCAGCGGCTCGACGGCGGCGAAGGCTCGACCCGCCAGGCGCACCACGACGCCCTCCACCCCGCCGTCGCGCACCAAGGTGTTGGAGCCGACGCCGAGCGGGGTCACCGGCACGCCGGGATCGAGGGCGGCCAGGAACCCCTGCAGGTCCGCCTCGTCGGCAGGCAGGTAAAGCACGTCCGCCGGGCCGCCCACGCGCAGCCAGGTGTAGGGGGCGAGCGGCGCGTCATGGAGAAGGCGGCCGCGGACTGCGGGGAGGCGGGCGCTCCAGCTCATGAGGCGGCGGCGTAGCCCCCTCCACCAAGCTTCGCGTGGTCCCCCTCCCCCAGGGGGGGGGGGTCAGCAGCGGAAGTCCAGCGCCTTGATCCTCCCCTCTTGGGGGAGGGGGACCAGGAAGCGGTGGAGGGGGCCAGCGTCGCGCTCATCCGAGCGCCTCCAGCTGGCCCGGCAGCGCGTAGGCCCAGCCGGTGATGTCGCCGGCGCCCAGGCACACCACTAGATCGCCCGGCTCCACCTGCGCCTTCACCACGCCGGCCAGGTGTTCCGGCCCATCCAGCGGCGTCACGCGGCGGTGGCCGAAGCGGCGCAGGCCCTCCACCAGGCCCGCCTTGTCCGCCCCCGCGATCGGCTGTTCGCCGGCCGCGTAGACGTCGGCGACGATGACGCTGTCGGCGTCGTTGAAGCAGCCGCAGAACTCGGCGAACAGATCGTGCAGGCGGGAATAGCGGTGCGGCTGGACCACGGCGATCACCTTGCCGGCGCTGTCGCCCTGCACCTCACGCGCCGCCCGCAACACCGCGGCGATCTCCACCGGATGGTGGCCATAGTCGTCCACGATCCGCACGCCGTTCGCGACGCCGGTGGTGGTGAAGCGCCGCTTCACCCCGCCGAAGCTCGCCAGTCCGCTGCGGATCGCCGTCTCCGACACGCCGAGCTCGCGCGCTACGGCGATCGCGGCCAAGGAGTTCAGCACGTTATGGCGCCCGGTGATGGGCAGGCGCAGCTTCTCGTAGGTCACGGCCTCGTCGTCGCGGGGCGGCGTGATCAGGCAGTCGAAGCAGGCGCCCTCGGCCCCCATCTCGATGTTCACTGCGCGCACCTCGGCCTGGGGCGTCACGCCGTAGGTCACCAGCCGCCGGTTCTGAACCCGTGCGGCCAGCGCCTGCACCTCCGGATGGTCAAGACAGACCGCGGCGAAGCCGTAGAAGGGGATGTTCTCCACGAAGTCGCAGAACGCCTTCTTCACGTGGTCGAAGTCACCGTAGTGGTCCAGGTGCTCAGGATCGATGTTGGTGACCACGGCCACGGTGGACTTCAGCCGCAGGAAGGTGCCGTCGCTCTCGTCGGCCTCCACCACCATCCAGTCGCCTTCGCCCATTTTGGAGTTGGAGCCGTAGGCGTTGATGATCCCGCCGTTGATCACCGTAGGATCGAGCCCTCCCGCATCCAGCAGGGTGGCGATCAGCGAGGTGGTGGTGGTCTTGCCGTGGGTGCCGCCGACGGCGATGGAAAAGTGGAGCCGCATCAGCTCGGCCAGCATCTCGGCGCGGCGGACCAGCGGGATGCGGCGGGCGTAGGCCTCCGCATACTCCGGGTTGTCCGGCTTGACCGCGGTCGAATAGACGACCGCAGAGGCGCCATCGATGTTCTTAGGCCGGTGGCCGATGTGGATGGCCGCGCCGAGCGCCTCCAGCCGCTCGGTGTTGGCGGACGCCTTCTGGTCGGAGCCCTGCACCGCGTAGCCGGCTCGCAGCATGATCTCGGCGATGGCGCTCATGCCGATCCCGCCTATGCCCACGAAGTGGACCGGGCCGACGCTGAAGGGGGTGGGACGCAGGCGGGTGGGGGACATCAGGCCTTGAACCTTCGAGCGGGCCCAAGATCAAGCGTCACCCCGTCGCGGTCGCCTCCACCAGGTCGGCCAGCCGCTCGGCGGCGTCCGGGCGGGCGGCCTTGTGAGCGGCGGCGGCCATGGCACCCATCGTGTCAGGCTCCGACAGCAGGCGTGTCAACAGCTCTGTCAGGCGGGGGGCGGTGAACTGCGCCTCGGCGATCACGTTCGCGCCGCCGCCGTCGGACAGCAGCCGGGCGTTCAGGGTCTGATGGTCGTCCATGGCCGCGGCGAAGGGGACAAGGATGCTGGGTCGCCCCGCCGTCGCCAGTTCGCACACGGTTGAGGCGCCGGCGCGCCCGATCACGAGGCTTGCGGTGCGCAGGCGTGAGGCCATGTCGCCGAAGAAGGGCGCGACCTCCGCCTCGACACGGGCCTCAACATAGGTGCGCCGGGCGGCCTCGACGGCGTCGGCCCGGGTCTGCTGCTCGACGCGCAGGCGCAGGCGCAGCGCCTCCGGGAGGGCTGCGATGGCGGCGGGGACCACCTCAGACAGGATTTTGGCGCCCTGGCTGCCGCCGGTGACCAGCAGGCGCGGGGCGTCAGTCGGGGCGGAGTAGGGCTCGCCATAGAGCGCCCTGATCTCCGGCCGCACGGGATTGCCCACCACGATCGGCGTCAGCCGGGCCGGCGCCTTTTTCAGGATCGGGAAGGCGCAGGCGACGGTGTCCACCCGCAGGCTGAGGAAACGATTCACGCGGCCCAGCACTGCGTTCTGTTCGTGGATCACGCGCGGCGCGCCCACGCTGGTCGCCGCCAGTAGGGCCGGCAGCGATGGATAGCCGCCGAAGCCGACCACGACCGCAGGGCGCAGCCGCCGGAAGGCGTCGCGGGCTTGGCGCACGCCGGCCCCGATGCGGAAACAGCCCTTCAGCACGCCGACCGGATCACGCAGGTCGAAGGTGGCGGCCTCGAGCGCCAGCCGTTCCTCGGCGGGGAAGTGCTCGGCATAGCGGGCGCCGCGAGCGTCGGTCGCCAGCACGATCCGCCAGCCACGCCCCTGCAGCTCGCGCGCCAGCGCCTCGGCAGGGAACAGATGGCCGCCGGTGCCGCCGGCGGCGACAACAACAATTCTGGAAGGGGGCTTCGCCACGTGGAGGTTAGCTGTCCGTAAGCATTCCGGGAAAAGGAGGCGTCATTGGGCTTCTTTGCTGAGTAATAAGAAATCACAGACGCA
>CAXTRP010000250.1:0-2192 GCA_964246615.1 uncultured Caulobacteraceae bacterium
GCCTCGCCCGGGCCGTTGACCACGCAGCCGATGATCGAGAGCGACAGGGGGGTGGCGATGTGGGCTAGGCGGGCCTCGAGCGCGGTCACCGTCTCGATGACGTTGAAGCCCTGGCGGGCGCAGGACGGGCAGGCGATGATGTTCACGCCGCGGTGCCGCAGGCCGAGCGACTTCAGGATGTCGAAGCCGACCTTGATCTCCTCCACCGGGTCCGCCGCCAGCGAGATGCGGATGGTGTCGCCGATGCCGGCCCAGAGCAGGTTGCCGAGGCCCACCGACGACTTGATGGTGCCGGTGCGCAGCGGCCCGGCCTCGGTGACGCCCAGGTGCAGGGGGCAGTCGATGGCCTCGGCCAGCTGCTGGTAGGCGGCGACGGTCAGGAAGACGTCGGACGCCTTCACGCTGATCTTGAACTCGTGAAAGTCGAGGTCGCGCAGGATGTCGGCGTGGAACAGGGCCGACTCCACCATCGCTTCGGGGCAGGGCTCGCCGTACTTCTCCAGCAGGTGCGGCTCCAGCGAGCCGGCGTTGACGCCGATCCGCATGGAGCAGCCATGGTCGCGCGCGGCCTGGACCACGTCGCGCACCCGGTCCTTACTGCCGATGTTGCCGGGGTTGATGCGCAGGCACGCCGCGCCGTTCTGCGCCGCCTCGATCCCGCGCTTGTAGTGGAAGTGGATGTCGGCCACGAGCGGAACCTTGGCCTCCCGCGCTATGGTCTTGAAGGCGGCGGTGCTCTCAACGTCCGGGCAGGAGACGCGCACGATGTCGGCGCCGGCCTCCTCCAGCTGGCGGATTTGCTCCAGGGTGGCGGCGGCGTCGCTGGTTACCGTATTGGTCATGGACTGGACGCTGATCGGCGCGTCGCCGCCCACCTCCACCTTGCCGACCCGGATCTTGCGGGAGATGCGGCGGTCGATCATGCGCCAGGGGCGGACGTGGCGGTGGTCTTCGGTGTTCATGGCGGACCCAGATTACAGCAGGGCGGCGTCAGGCGCCAACTTGACAGAAGATAGGGCCATGGCGTGGAGAGCGCTATCGCCGATGGACGACAGCCGGATGCGTCGACGAAGCGCCAGTCGACCACAGGCGATACCTCCTCACCTGTGATGAAAGGCGCATATTTCAGTGCGTAGAAGGGGTCTGAGCAGTCGCCGCCTTGTCCAGCGCAGTCTGGGGCTCCGACAGCGCCCCCGCCAGCTTGCCGCCGACGTAAAGCACGAAGGCGTCAGGGTCGCTGGCGTCGGCCGTCAAGCCCCGGCCAAGCGGCGCGCGGTAGGCCTCGCCGGTCTGCAACTCCCGGGCGAAGTAGATCTGCCCCGCAGGGCCACGCACGATCAGGGAAGCAGGCGACTTGGCTTGCACCAGAACACCGCCGCCCTTGGCCGACGCGCCATAGATCGCAGCGCGGCTGACAAAGGCTGCAGGCGGAGCAGGTTCGGGCGCCGGGGGGGTTATGAGCGCGGTTGCGCCGTCGGTGGAGGCGTTCTTATCCACACCCACAACACCCAGACCTGGGGTCACGTAGGGCTTGGGCGTGGTCTGGTCAGCGGGTGGCGGGGTCGGCGCGCTGAGGGTCACGGGACCCGCAGGCGCCAGGGCCGGCCAGCTCTGGGCCGAGACCGGCAGGATGGCGTCCGGCCTGGCGCTTGAGATCAGCGTGTGCTGGGCGATATTCCAGAGCGCCACCGCAACGATAAGCAGTGCAACGCCCGCGTAGATCACCTGGCGACGAGGGTCCTTGTCGAACGCGACGCCCATGGGCGCGCGCAGCGCCTGGGAGGCCTCCGGGTTCTCGGTCTTGAAACGCGCCACCGCCGCGTCGCCGTCCAGCCCCAGCGCACGGGCGTAAGCGCGCACATACCCGACGGCGAAAGGCCTGGAGGGCAGCGGGGTGACGTCGTCACGCTCCAGGGCTTCGAGGTAGAGGCGACGCACCCGGGTGGCCTCGGCCACCTGCAGCAAGCTGAGGCCCTTGTGCTCGCGAACGGCCTGCAGGTAGGCGCCCAGCGTAGCTGAGGCGGTCGCCAAGGGGCCGGGTCCACGCCCAAGCGGCTCGGCAAGCCGCACGACGTTGGTCACTGAGCCGGTATCCAACGGCGCCATAGCGTCCGGTGTCTCCCCACGCTCCCCCGCCGGTGACGCGACTCGCCCCCGATCGGCTCCAATTATCCGCTTAGACCCGTGACTAA
>CAXTRP010000250.1:2202-5228 GCA_964246615.1 uncultured Caulobacteraceae bacterium
CGTGACTAACAAGAAAGGCGCAAGGGCGACAATGCGCTCAGACTGCGACATTTAATTTACGTGCGAGCGTCTCGATCTCGTTGCGAACCGAGCCCGCTCCAGACTTCAAAATGCTGACCAGCCCGCGACGAGCGGCGCCGGAGTCCAGCGACAGCACCATGGCCTTTACCGGCCCAATCCCGGCCGGCGGCATGGACAGCCGCGTAAATCCAAGGCCGATCAGGGCGAAGGCTTCCAGCGGCCGACCTGCCATCTCGCCGCAAACCGAAACCGGCGTGCCAGTGTCGGCGCAGGCGTCGCTGATGGTCTTCAAGGCGCGCAGAGCCGGCGGTGAGAGCAGGTCGTAGCGGTCCGACACCCGCGGGTTTCCCCGGTCAGCGGCGAACAGGTATTGCATCAGGTCGTTAGTGCCGACGGAGATGAAGTCGGTCATGGGCAGCAGCGCATCCAGGTGCCAGATCAGGGCCGGCGTCTCGATCATTACGCCCACGCGCACGCGCTCCGGCACAGGACGGCCGCGGCGCTGCGCCCAGGCGAGTTCGTGGTCCACCAGGCTCCGGGCGATGCGAAACTCGTCAACCGTCGCCACCAGCGGGAACATGACCCGCAGCTCCCGCCCGCGCGACGCCGAGATGAGGGCGCGCAACTGCATGCGCAGCAGGGCGGGCCGGTCCAGCCCCATGCGGATGGCGCGCCAGCCGAGCGCGGGGTTGTCCTCCCGCTCGGCCTCCAAGTAGGGCAAGACCTTGTCCCCGCCGAGGTCGAGCGTGCGGAACGTCACCGGCCGATCACCCACGGCCGCCAGAACCCGGGCGTACAACGCCGTCTGGGCGTCCAGGCGCGGTAGCTCCTCGGCCACCATGAACTGGAACTCGGTGCGGAAGAGGCCGACGCCCTCCGCCCCGTTCATCTCCAGGCTTTCCAGGTCCACCGCCAGGCCGGCGTTCATGAGCAGGGTGATCTTGGCGCCGTCCCGGGTAAAGGCCGGGGTGTCGCGCAGGCGGTCAAACTCGGCCCGTCGCTGCTCCCGCACGGCGGCGCGGGCCTGAACGGCCTCGATAACGTCGGGCCGAGGGCGCAGGAACGCCTCGCCGATCTCGCCGTCCACGATCACCGAGTCGCCGGCGTTGACCCGGTCGCGCAGGCTCGGCAGGCGGCCGACGCAGGGTATGCCCAGCGCACGCGCCACGATGGAGGCGTGACCGGCGCTGGAACCCTCCTCCAGCAACAGGCCCACCAGGCGCGTGCGGTCGTATTCGAGCAGGTCGGCGGGGCCGAGATTGCGCGCGATCAGCACCGCGTTCTTCGGCAGGTCGCGGGCGCCCGGCGCCTCCCCTGCGAGGATGCGGAGCAGGCGGTCAGCCAGGTCCTCCAAGTCGTGCAGCCGCTCGCGCAGGTAGGCGTCACGACTCTGGTTCATCTGCACGCGCTGTTCGGAGCGCACCCGCTCCACCGCCGCCTCCGCCGTCAGGCCAGAGCGCACCGCATCCTCCAGGCTGCGGTTCCAGCCTCGGGAATGGGCGAACATGCGGTAGGCCTCCAGCACTTCGAAGGTCTGACCCACCAGGCCGTGAGAGCCCGCCAGCATATCGTCGATCTGGCGTCGCAAGCGCTGCAGGCCCTGATCGAGCCGTTTGGCCTCATGACCGGCGTCGTCGGAGAGCAGCTTCTCAGGCGCGACGGGGGTCTCGTGCAGAAAGGCCACGCCGATAGCCAGACCGTCGGCGAAGCGCATTCCTTTCAGCCGCTCGGGCCGGTGGGGAGCGAGTTCCACGCCCTTGAACTCGGCTTGGCCCACCACTTCGCCGGTGGCGACCATTTCGGCCAGCACCATGGCGATGGTCTGCAGGTCCTCGACTTCCTCCTCGTCATAGACGCGCTCGGTGCGGTTCTGGACCACCAGCACGCCAATGGTCCTGCCGCCGCGCAGCAACGGCACGCCCAGAAATGCGTGCTAGGGATCTTCCCCCGTCTCCGGGTGGTAGGAGAAGTGCGGATTGGACGGCGCATCGGACAAGTTGATCGGGCGACCCAGCCGCATGATCTCCCCGACCAGGCCTTCACCTGGCTTCATGCGGGTGACGTGCACGGCCTCGTGCTTGAGGCCCTCGGTAGCGAACAGCTCCATGTCGCCGGCGGCCCGGCGGAGATACAAAGAGCAGACCTCCGCCACCATGGAGCCGGCGATGACCCGCACCACCTTGTCCAGCCGGCCCTGGGCTGGACCGGCGCCGGCCAGGGCCTCGCGAATCTGGCGCAGGAGGCTACGGGGACCTCGAACCGCGATCCCCCTCTCCATCATCCTGCTCCTCAAACGGCGTCGAGCGGGTTCTTAGAGGGCTTTGCGCTTCAGATGAACCTTTCACGCACCGACGATGCGCCACGGCGGGTTCCTGCCTGCAGGCAGGTTGGCTACAAGGCTTGGCCGTGAACGATGCCAACACCACCGCCCGCGTCTTAGGCGCCGTCGATAACGGAGCTTCGCGGGGCGAGGACCCCTACCCCCGGTTCGTCTCCCGTGACGGGCGCCCGTCGGTGAAGATCGTTGGCCTGCACCGGCAGCGCTTCGGCGACAGCTACCACTGGCTGATGGCGCTGAGCTGGCCGCGCTTTCTGCTGCTGTGGGTCGGCGTCTATCTTGGGGTCATCACCCTGTTCGGCATCCTGTTCTGGCTGCAACCGGGCGGCGTCGCCCAGGCGCGCCCCGGCGTTTTCATCGACCACTTCTTCTTCAGCGTGCAGACGCTGGGCACCATCGGCTACGGCGATATGTGGCCCAAGAGCATCTACGCCAACCTCCTGGTGACGACGGAGGCCTTCGTCAGTCTGGCGCTGACCGCGATCGGCACAGGCCTGATCTTCGCCCGGGTGTCGCGACCGACGGCGCGCGTCATGTTCAGCCGCAACGCCGTGGTGACGGCGCGCAACGGACAGCTCAATCTGATGTTCCGAGCAGCCAATGTCCGCATGAACCAGATCCTTGAGGCGGATGTGAGCGTGACGCTCGCACGGCGCGGCTTCAGCTT
>CAXTRP010000251.1:0-4166 GCA_964246615.1 uncultured Caulobacteraceae bacterium
TGCCGAGCCTGCGACAGGTCTTGATGATCCGCACCGCGATCTCGCCGCGGTTGGCGATCAGGATTTTGCTGAACATGTCCTGATCCTTATAGGGGAATGTTGTCGTGCTTCTTGGCGGGGTTGGTCAGCGCCTTGCCCTTCAGGCTCTTCAGCGCCCGCACGATCCGCCGACGCGTGCTGTGGGGCATGATCACGTCGTCGATGTAGCCGAGCTGGGCGGCCACGAAGGGGTTGGCGAAGCGCGCCTTGTATTCGGCCTCCCGCTCGGCCAGCTTTCCGGTGTCGGACGCATCGGCGCGGAAGATGATCTCCACCGCTCCTTTCGCGCCCATCACCGCGATCTCGGCGGTGGGCCAGGCGTAGTTAAAGTCGCCGCGCAGGTGCTTGGAGCTCATCACGTCATAGGCGCCGCCATAGGCCTTGCGGGTGATCAGGGTGATCTTGGGCACGGTCGCCTCGGCATAGGCGAACAGCAGCTTGGCGCCGTGCTTTATCAGGCCGCCATACTCCTGCCGCGTGCCCGGCATGAAGCCCGGCACGTCCACGAAGGTGACGATCGGGATCGAGAAGGCGTCGCAGAAGCGCACAAAACGCGCGGCCTTGCGTGAGCTGTCGATGTCCAGCACGCCGGCGAGCGACAGCGGCTGGTTGGCTACGAAGCCCACCGTGTCGCCGTCCATGCGGCCGAAGCCAATGACGATGTTCTTGGCGTACTCCGATGAAATCTCGAAGAAATCCGCCTCGTCCACGACCTTTAGGATCAGCTCCTTCATGTCGTAGGGCTTGTTCGGGTTGGCGGGGACCAGGGTGTCGAGCGACGGCTCCCCCCGGTTGGGCTCGTCGTAGCTCTGCCGGTGCGGCGGCTTCTCGCGATTGGACAGCGGCAGGAAGTCGATCAGGCGGCGGACCTGGGTCAGCGCCTCCAGATCGTTCTCGAAGGCGCCGTCGGCCACGCCCGACTTGCCCGCGTGCACCCGCGCGCCGCCCAGCTCCTCCGCAGTCACCACCTCGTTGGTGACGGTCTTCACCACGTCCGGGCCGGTGACGAACATGTAGCTCGTATCCTTCACCATGAAGATGAAATCGGTCATGGCGGGGCTGTAGACGTCGCCGCCGGCGCAAGGCCCCATGATCACGCTGATCTGCGGGATGACGCCGGACGCCATCACGTTCTGCAGGAAGATGTCCGCATAACCCGCGAGCGACTCGACGCCTTCCTGGATGCGCGCTCCGCCCGCGTCATAGAGGCCGATCACTGGGGCGCCGAGCTTCTGCGCCTGGTCCATCACCTTCAGGATCTTCTTGGCGTGAGCGCCGGACAGGCTGCCGCCAAAGACGGTGAAGTCCTTGGAGAAGACGAACACGACCCGCCCGTTCACCGTACCCCAGCCGGTGACCACGCCGTCGCCGGGGATGCGGGTCTTGTCCATGCCGAACTCGACGGCGCGGTGCTCGACGAACATGTCGAATTCTTCGAACGAGCCCTCGTCGAGCAGGAGGTCGATGCGCTCGCGCGCCGTCAGCTTGCCCTTGGCGTGCTGGGCGGCCACCCGGCGTTCGCCCCCGCCCGCGCGGGCCTGCTCGCGCCGTTGGGCCAGTTCATCGAGGATGTGCTGCACGCGGGATCGCCTGACGCTGAAAAGCGGCCTGCGCCAGCCCTAACCGCAATCGCAGCAGGGTGCTTCGCAAAACGTGCCAATTTGCGTAAAGCTTCACCGCGCTAAAATCGAGGTTGCAAATCTGCGATGGTAGAGAAGCTGTTCGTCGGCGCGCGCCTGCGCCGCCTGCGGGAGGCGCGATCCTGGACGCTGGACGGCTGCGCCAGCCGGTTGGGCCTGTCGCCGAGCTATCTCTCCCAGATCGAGACCAACCAGCGGCCCGTCACCGCCCGGGTGCTGATCGCCCTGACCCAGGTGTTCCAGGTGGACGCGGGCGCCTTCGACGTCGGTGACGAGGGTCGGCTGGCGGCTGACCTGCGCGAGGCGACGGTGGACGCCGCCGCCTACGGCGATCCGCCGTCGGCGGTGGAGATCAAGCAGGCGGCGAGCGCCACGCCGGCGCTTGCGCGCCAGTTCCTGGCGCTGCACCGCGCCTTCCGTCGCCTGGACGAGCGGTTCAAGGCCATGGATGAGACCGTGTCCCTGGACGAAACGGCCGCGGTCAGCGCCAGCCTACCCTATGAAGAGGTGCGCGACTTCTTCCACTACAAGGACAACTATCTCGACGAGCTGGACACCGCGGCCGAGGCGCTGGCCTCCCACATCCTGATCGGCAAGGCGCAGACGCCGGAGGCGGCGCTCATCCAGGCGCTGCTGGCGCTGCATGCGGTCACGGTGGTGCGGGTGTCGGAGCCCGGCGCGGCGCTGCGTCGGTTCGACCCGGTCGCTCGACGGCTCTATGTGGATGGCGCCCAGCCGACGCCGACGCGCACCTTCCAGCTCGCCCACCAGCTGGCGCTGCTGGAGTTCCGCGAGCTGATCGAGCGCGAGCTGGAGCGCGCGCGCTTCCGCAGCCCCGCCGCCCGCGATGTCTGCCGCATCGGGCTCGGCAACTACGCGGCCGGCGCCCTGATGCTGCCCTACAAGGCGTTCCTGGAGGTGGCGGCCGCCATGCGCCACGACGTGGAGCGGCTGCAGGTGCGCTTCGGAGCCAGCTTCGAGCAGATATGCCACCGGCTGAGCAGCCTGCAGCGGCCGGGGCTGAAGGGCGTGCCGTTCTACTTCGTGCGCATCGACATGGCCGGCAACATCACCAAGCGCCACAGCGCCACGCGGCTCCAGTTCGCGCGGTTCGGCGGGGCGTGCCCGCTGTGGAACGTGCACGAGGCGTTCGGGCGGCCGGGCGACATCCTGACCCAGGTGGCCGAAACGCCGGACAAGGTGCGCTATCTGTGCATGGCGCGCAGCGAGGTGAAGCGTTCGGGCGACTACCTGACGCCCGACCGCCGCTATGCAGTGGGCCTTGGATGCGAGATCCAGCACGCAAGCTCGGTGGTCTACGCCGCGGGTCTGGACCTTGAGGGTCCGGCGGCCCGGATCGGGGTCAGCTGCCGCATCTGCGAGCGCGACGACTGCCCCCAGCGCGCCTTCCCCCCGCTGGACCGGGCGCTCCGGGTGCCCGTGAACGACCGCCGCACCGTGCCCTACGACCTGATGGAGCCGGGCGTGGTGTGAAGCCGGCTTTTCGGAACGGCGGCCGACGTGGCAGGATGGGGCTGCCATGAGTCCCGCCTACGATGTGCTGTTCGGCGGCCTTGAGCCGCGATGGTTCTCGATCGCCGCGCATCGGCCCTTCCTGGACGACCTCGCGTTTGCGCTGGAGGCGGCCTTCAAGGACCTTGGGCCTGAGGCGCTGGCCGACGCTGTGGTGTTCACCCCGACCCGACGGGCTGGGCGGGAGCTGGCGCAGGCTTTCGTGCAGGCGGCCCAGCGGCGTGCGGTGCTGCTGCCCCAGATCCGGGCCATCGGCGACCTGGACGAGGGCGAGCCGCCCTTCGAGCCCGGCGAGCTGGCGCTGGACCTGGCGCCCGGCGTCGCGCCGCTGCGCCGGCGTTTCGAGCTGGCGCGGCTGGTGGTCGCCAATCAGCACCTGTTCGCCAGGCGGATCGACGCCGCCGCCGCATTGGAGCTGGCCGACGCGCTCGCCGGATTCCTGGACTCCGTGCAGATCGAGGAGGTGGACGACCCCGGCCGCGTGGCGGGGCTGGTGGAGGGCGACCTCGCCCGGCACTGGCGCGCCTCGGCCGAGTTCCTGGAGATCGCCACCACCGCCTGGCCTGCCCGGCTGGCCGAGCTGGGGCTGATCGACGTGGCGGCGCGGCGCACCCGGCTGCTGCGCAGCCTGGCGGAGCAGTGGCGGGTCGCGCCGCCGCAGCGCCCGGTGGTGATGGCTGGCGTGGCGAGCGCTGCGCCCTCCCTGGCGGCGCTGCTGGAGGTCACCGCCGCCAGCCCTTTGGGATGCGTTGTGCTGCCGGGGCTGGACATGGACCTGGCCGACTCCGCCTGGGCGTGCGTGGACGAGGGTCATCCGCAACACGCGCTGAAGCGGCTGCTTGCCCAGGCGGGGCTGGAGCGGGCGGCGGTGTCGCCCTGGCCGGCGCCGGAGGCGCTGGCCGCCGCTCGCCGGGCTCGTGACCGCCGACGGCTGGTGAACGAGGCGCTGCGTCC
>CAXTRP010000251.1:4176-5187 GCA_964246615.1 uncultured Caulobacteraceae bacterium
CGCCATCGACGCCATGCGCGCAGAGGGCGTCGCCACCGGCTCCGACCCGATCGCCGCCGGCCTCGACGGCCTGAGCCTGGCGGTGACGCGCACCGAGGGCGAGGCGGCGGCTGCCTGTGCGGTGCTGCTGCGCGAGGTGCTGGAGACGCCCGGCCGCACCGCCGCCCTGGTCACGCCCGATCCGGCGCTGGCGCGGCGGGTGTCGGCCCAGCTGTCCCGCTGGGGGATCGAGGTGGACTCCTCGGCCGGCGCTCCGCTGGCGCAGCTGTCCACCGGCGTCCTGGTCGGCCTCGTCGCCCAGACCCTGGCTGCGCCGATGTCGCCGACGCTGTTGCTGGCGATCCTGAAGCATCCGCACGTGCGCCTGGGCCTGGACGCCGCCAGGCTGGAAGCCGCCCGGCGAAGGCTGGAGCGGCGGGGCCTGCGAGGGCCCAGACCGGCGGGCTGGCCGGCGTTGCTGGAGCGGCTGCAGCCCCTCGAACGGGTCACCAAGGATGGGGGCGAGGCCGCCGCGCGCGAGATCGCCGATGCTGGCGCCGCATGCCATTTAGCCGTCCGGCTGCAAGAGGCTCTGCAGATCGCCGCCACGCCGTTCGCGGCGGGTTCCGCTCCCGCGACGATCGCCGCGAAAGCCCTGGCTGAGAGCCTGGAGCGGCTCTGCGCCGATGCCCGCGAGCGTTCCGGCGGGCTCTGGGCGGGCGCCGACGGAGAGGCGGCGGCTGAGCTGATGGCGGGGCTGATGCAGGACGGCTCGGCGCTCCCCGACAGCACGCCCCAGGGCTTCGCCCAGGTGGTGCAGGCGCTGCTCGCAGGCCAGGCGGTGCGGAGCGGCGGGCGCACGCACCCGCGCCTGCGCATCCTCGGCCTGATCGAGGCGCGGCTGATCGGGGCGGATCGGCTGGTGTTGGCAGGGCTGGAGGAGGGGGTCTGGCCCGCCGCCGCCGAGGTCGACCCCTTCCTGTCGCGGCCCCTGCGCGCGCGCCGGGGCCGGCCCTCGCCGGCGCGGCGGGG
>CAXTRP010000252.1:0-5180 GCA_964246615.1 uncultured Caulobacteraceae bacterium
CAGTACCCTTCGGCGGCGAGCAGCCCCGGCTGACCATCGCCTTCGACCTGGTCCCGGCGGGGCGAGGCTGAGCCGCTTGCGCCGCCACGGCTGCCGGGTCAAAGCTCCGCCGCTCCATCGGAGACGCTTCCATGCAGACGGTTTCCAAGCGCGCCGGCCCCGGCCAGATCCGCTTGGCCAGGACCTACGAGGCGGGCCTCACGGGCCAACGATCGCGCACCCCTTTCCGGGTCGCTGAGCTGGAGCAGGCGGCCGAGGCCGCCATGTCGCCGGAGGCGTTCGGCTATCTGCAGGCGTCCGGGGCCGGCGCAACCCTACGCGCCAACCGGGAGGCGCTGGACGCCGTGCGCATCGTGCCGCGCATGCTGCGCGATGTCGGTGTGCGCAATCTTGAGATCGAGCTGTTTGGCCGCAAACTGCCCGCGCCGTTGCTGCTCGGCCCAGTCGGTGTCCAGGGGCTCTGCCATCCCGAGGGCGACCTCGCCACCGCGCGCGCCTGCGCCGCCCGCGGCGTGCCCATGGTGTTCTCCAACCAGGCGTCGGTAGACGTGGAGACCTGCTCGGCCGCCATGGGGGACGCGCCGCGGTGGTTCCAGTTGTACTGGACGCGCTCCGACGAGCTGGCGCGCTCCCTGGTGCAAAGGGCGGAGCGCTGCGGCTGTAGCGCCATCGTCATCACGCTCGACACCACCATGCTGGGCTGGCGGCCCGCTGACCTCGACAACGGCTTCCTGCCGTTTCAGAGCGGCCAGGGCCTTGCCCAATACACCTCCGATCCCGTGTTCCGCGCCATGCTGGTGAAATCGCCGGAAGAGGACGTGCTCGCCACTGCACGCCTGTTCGCCACGATCTACTCCGACCCGACGCTCGATTGGGAGCGGCTGAAGCGCATCCGCGATTGGACGAAACTGCCGGTGATCCTGAAAGGGGTGCAGCACCCCGCCGACGCCCGGCTGGCGGCCGAGGAGGGTTGGGACGGCATCGTCGTCTCCAACCATGGAGGTCGGCAGGTGGACGGGGCGGTGGGCTCGGCCGCCCAGCTGGCCGCCTGCGTGGACGCGGCAGCCGGGCGGCTGTCGGTGTTGTTCGACAGCGGCGTGCGCGGCGGCGCCGATGTGATCAAGGCCCTGGCGCTCGGCGCCAAGGCGGCGCTGCTCTGCCGGCCCTATCTCTGGGGCCTGGCGGTGGCGGGAGAGGAAGGCGTCAGCGCGGTGATCGACAACGTCATCGGCGAGCTCGACCTCGCCATGGGCTTGGCCGGGGTGTCCGACGTCAACGCCATCGGTCGCGAGACCGTGGGGATGTGAGAGGCTCGCGCTCGCCCGAAAGGCGGCGGCCCGTCAGCTGTCGTAACCCGGCATGTGCCTGTCGAGCTTGCGCAGCAGGCCGGGCCAGCCGAGCTGGGCGATCTTAGCCATGCCCGCGCGCGGCGTCTGCGCCCTGACCGTCGTGCGGGCCTCGTCCGGCGCGGTGAGAATGCCTGCCCGGCCGGCCGACAGGGCGGCGACCTGCTGGGCGCAGGCGCGCTCCAGGAAGAACATCGCCGTCCAGGTCTCCGCGGCCGAGGCGCCGACCGCCAGGGTGCCGTGGTTGCGCAGCATCATCAGGCTGTTGTCACCGAGATCGGCCACCAGCCTTGCCCGCTCATCCAGGTTCAGCGCCACGCCCTCATAGCCGTGGTAGGCCAACTGCGGGATGATGATCAGGTGGTTCTGACTGATCGGCAGCAAGCCTTCAGCCTGGGCAGACACGCCTACACCGCAATCGGTGTGAAGGTGCATGACGCAGGTCGCATCCGCCCGGGCGGCGTGGATGGCGGAATGGATGGTGAACCCCGCCGGATTGATCTTGTAGGGCGTCTCCATGACGATCCGGGCGTCGAGGTCCACCTTGACCAAACAAGACGCCGTCATCTCCTCAAAGTAGACGCCGTAAGGGTTGATCAGGAAGTGGTGCTCGGGGCCGGGGACCCGCATTGAGATATGGGTGAAAATGGCGTCATCCCATCCGTGCAGCGCGACCAGGCGATAGAGGGCGGCGAGTTCCACCCGCGCCGCCCACTCCTGCTCGTCCACGCCGTTCTTCACCGAGCCAAAACCCGCAGTCGAACCATCCGCCATGACCGATCTCCAAGGAACGCGGTCTGGGTTTTTGCGCCTCTAGAACTTCGCCCGCAAGGTCGCGCCGAACGTGCGTGGGTTGCCAAGGAAGGCGTTGATCAAGCCGGTGGCGTTGCTCGGCGCATTCTGGAAGCCTGAGTCGAACGCAACCTGCTCGTAGTTGGTGTTGAACAGGTTCTCCGCCCAGAACTCTACGTCGTACTTGCCGTCCTGCGGGCCGAAGATGATACGACCATCACTGACGAAGTAGCTGCCCTGCTCCTTGCGAATGTCTTCGTCCGAACCGGTGTTGTACTTAGAGTTGAATTTTGTGCCGAAGTTGAAGCGGACCATGTAGTCGACCGGCAGCCGGTAGGTGTAGGTACCCTCGAGAGAGGCGGAGTATTGCGGCGCGAGCGGCAGGCGCGAGCCTGCGGCGCCCAGGAAGCCAGATGTGGCGAGGACGCCGGCAGTCGCATCCCCGTCGCTGTGAGAAAACCGCGTGCTGGCGATGGTCAGGCCGCCCTGGACGTTCAGGTCGCGGATGGGACGCCACAGGAAATCAGTGTCCAGGCCCTTGCTGTAGACAGCAGGCAGCGAGTCCACCACGAACACCAAGCCGTTGAAAGTGTTATACTGGAAGTTGGAAAACTTCTCGTAGAACAATGTGGCATTCAACAGCAGCTTACGGTCGAAGAACGTTCCCTTGGCGCCAGCTTCTATCGAGTCGGAGTATTCCGGCTTGAAGAAGGTGTTGGTATCCGCGGTGAGGGCAGTCACCAGGCCGTTGGCGCCCACTGGACATTTGCCGGGGGGCTCGTTGGGGCATCCCGTCCGGTCGAGGTTGAAGCCGCCTGCCTTGAAGCCCTTGGCGTACGACAGGTAGGTGAGCAGTTCCGGCACCCAGCGATAAACAGCCTTCACCGTACCCGAGGTGTTGGACGTCGACTCGCTCTGGTGATTGGTAAAGTTGTTGAAAGCCGAGCTCTCGAACGGCAGGCAGACGGTGTTGATCCCGGCCTGGCCAAGCAGGGCGCCGCCGGGGCTGCTGCTGATCGCCGTACAGCCTTCACCGGTGCCGATGTTCTGATTACTGCTGTTTAGGACCTTGTTGTCGATCGTATATCGAAGCCCGACGTTCACATCGAACTTGGACGTGAAGTGGTAGGTGTCGTTGGTGAAGATGGAGTAGTCGTCATCACGCTGGCGATAGCGGTCCACACCGCCATTGCCGCCGGGTTCAAGCGCGTTCGGGCCGCCCAGCAGCTGTTGGAAGCCTGGGATCGGAACGCCCAAGCCGATGGTGCTGAACAGCTCGTCCAGATAGGTTTGGAAGTCGTTGCCGAACAGCAGCTCGAAGTTATCACGCAGATACTCGTTGGCGTAGAAACCGCCGACCAGATAGTCGAGTTTCTTGTATGTGCCCGCAAACCGGATTTCCTGGCTGAAGTCTTGGAACTGGGTGCTGTTGGCGTCGCCGGTCGGGTTTTGTAGAAGGTCGGCGTTGCTGAAGTCGACGTCGTTCCCAGAAGTGAGCTTCCAGTTGCGAAACGCCGTGATCGAAGTGATCGAGGCGTTGATGCTGGGTATCTTGTAGTCGATCTGCTCCGAGACACCTTCGTCGACGATGTTCTGAAGGCTGGGACGGTTCTGGTAGGCCAGACGGCTGTACGGGTCAGGAGTTTGCGCCTCGCCGCCGCCAGCGCCGGCGAGGCCGGCGACGAGCGCTTGAGCGTTGATCGGGCTGTTGGCGTTCAGCGGCCCGCTCTCGGCCTTGACCACCGCCGCACAGCAGTTCTCGTCACGATGGGTATAGTCCAAGATGGTGCGCGCGGTAAGGTTCGAGTTCGGCCGGAACAACAACTGGCCGCGAATGGTGTAGAAGTCTTCGTTGTCGCTGGCGTCCTGGGTGCGCGGGCCTTGCCCGGTGACCACGTCGTAGAAGCCGTCACGATGCCGGTCGGCGAAGTAGAGGCTGGCCGCCAACTTGTCGCCGCCGAAAACCGGCAGCGCACCATGCACCTCGGCCGAACCGCCGATCTCGTTGTAGTTGCCCGCAGTGAACTCTGCGCTGCCGCCGGTCTTGAAGATGGGCTCGGCGGTGGTGATGCTGATCACGCCGGCGGAGGTTGACTTGCCGAACAGGGTGCCCTGGGGTCCTTTAAGGACTTCGATCTGGTCCACATCGCCCAAGTCGTTGAAACCGACGCCGTTCCTGGGTCGGTAGACGCCGTCGATCACCACGCCGACCGAAGGTTCCAGCCCGGGATTGTCGCCCACGGTGCCGACACCGCGGATACGCGCCGTGGTCGAGGCTTCGGACGCGGTGGAGGTCACCGTAAGGCCAGACGTCAGCTTGCTGAGGTCCTTGATGTCCTTGACCCCGCTGTCCTGCAGCAGCTGCTTGTTCACCACCGTCACCACGATGGGAACATCCTGCAGGTTCTCCTTACGCTTTTGGGCGGTGACGACGATGGTGTCGACCGTGTAGCCGCTGCTGGTCGCAGGCGCTCCAGCCGCAGCGGGGACCGTGGGCCCTGGCGCAGTGGTGCTTTGCGAAGCGACGGCGTTGGCGGGTCCGGAGCTTGATGAGTTCGGGGTGGCCGGAGCGGGGCTCGCCGCGCTCTGCGCGAAAGCCGTAGGCGCACCCGCCAGGACGGCGATCGCTATAGCGAGACTGGACGCAGTGACCCCAAGGGACGCGCGTGTATTCATGTTCCACCCATGGGTTTCCGGGCGAACATTTTTGAGCGCCACCCGTTCGCGGCACTCCTACCGCTTAATACCGTGACGCTTCCAGAACGACATATTAAAAAGGGCGGATGCGTCATTCAGAGCACACAATGACGCCATACCCGGCCATTGAAAGGCTGGGCGACCCTCGGGGTTGTAGCTATCGGTTCGACCGACCGGCGAGATGTCGATCCATGTCCTTCAGCGCGGAGTGAAGGTCTTCGTCGAGGGTGGGGTGATAGAAGGGAAGCGCAAGGGCTTCGGCGACGCTGAGCTTGCGGGTGATCCAGTCTGCGGCTCGCTGCGCCAGGTGCTCCACGTCCGCACCGACCATCTCGGCGCCGGCCA
>CAXTRP010000253.1:0-5179 GCA_964246615.1 uncultured Caulobacteraceae bacterium
CGCGGGCGTCCAAGCCCGGCATGATGGACACGGTGCTGAACCTGGGGCTGAACGACGAGACGGTGGAAGGGCTGAGCACGCTCTCCGGCGACCGACGGTTCGCCTTCGACAGCTACCGGCGGTTCATCCAGATGTACTCCAACGTGGTGCTGGGGCTGGAGCACAGCCTGTTCGAGGAGATCCTGGACGACCACAAGGAGCGGCTGGAGGTGTCGGTGGACACCGCCCTGACCGCCAAGGACTGGGAGAAGGTGGTCGCTGATTACAAGGCGGCGGTGCAACGCGAGCTGGGCTCGAACTTCCCCCAGGCGCCGCGCGACCAGCTGTGGGGCGCGATCGGGGCGGTGTTCGCCAGCTGGATGAACGACCGGGCCAAGTTCTACCGCCGCATGCACGACATCCCGGAGAGTTGGGGGACGGCGGTCAACGTGCAGTCCATGGTGTTCGGCAACATGGGCGACACCTCGGCTACGGGGGTGGCCTTCACCCGCAACCCGTCCACCGGCGAGGCCAGGCTCTACGGCGAGTTCCTGATCAACGCCCAGGGCGAGGACGTGGTCGCCGGCATCCGCACGCCCCAGGCCCTGACCAAGGCCGCCCGCGAGGAGATGGGCGAGCAGGCGCCGTCGATGGAGGAGGCGATGCCGGAGGTGTTCGCCCAGTTCAAGTCCGTCGTCGAGCGGCTGGAACACCACTATCGCGACATGCAGGACATAGAGTTCACCGTGGAGCGGGGCGCGCTCTACATGCTGCAGACCCGCAACGGCAAGCGCACGGCCAAGGCGGCGCTGAAGGTCGCGGTGGACCAGGTGGCCGAGGGGCTGATCTCCAGGGAGGAGGCGGTGGCGCGGGTCGAGCCGTCGTCGCTGGACCAGCTGCTGCACCCGACCATCGATCCCGGCGCCATCCGCGACGTGATCGGCGCGGGCCTGCCCGCCTCGCCCGGCGCCGCCACCGGCGAGATCGTCTTCGCCGCCAACGAGGCTGAGCGTCTGGCCGAGCTTGGCCGCGCGGTGATCCTGGTGCGAGAGGAGACCTCGCCCGAGGACATCCACGGCATGTACGCGGCGCGTGGCGTCATCACCCTTCGCGGCGGCATGACCAGCCATGCGGCGGTGGTGGCGCGCGGCATGGGCCGTCCCTGCGTCTCCGGCGCGGGCGAGCTGCACATCGACGAGGCGGCGGGCGTGCTGCACGCCCGGGGCCGCACCTTCCAGGCGGGCGAGGTGGTCACCATCGACGGCGGCAAGGGCGAAGTGCTGGCTGGCGCTGTGAAGATGATCGAGCCGGAGCTCAGCGGCGACTTCGCCCAGCTGATGGAGTGGGCCGACGGCGTGCGCCGGCTGAAGGTCCGCGCCAACGCCGAGACGCCGCTGGACGCCCGCACCGCGCGCGGCTTCGGGGCGGAGGGCATCGGGCTCTGCCGCACCGAGCACATGTTCTTCGACGAGGACCGGATCGCGGCGGTGCGCGAGATGATCCTGGCCGACGACGAGGCGGGGCGGCGTGCGGCGCTCGCCAAGATCATCCCCTTCCAGCGCCGCGACTTTGAGGCGCTGTTCGAGATCATGGCCGGGCTGCCGGTCACCATCCGCCTGCTCGACCCCCCACTGCACGAGTTCCTGCCCCATACCGACGCCGAGATCGAGGAGCTGGCCAGGACCGCGGGCCTCGACGCCGCCAAGCTGAAGCGGCGCGCGGGCGAGCTGGCCGAGACCAACCCCATGCTGGGCTGGCGCGGCTGCCGGCTGGGCATCGCCTTTCCGGAAATCTACGAGATGCAGGTGCGCGCCATCTTCGAGGCCGCCTGCACGGTGGCCGAAAGAGGCGAGCCGCCGATCGTGGAGGTCATGCATCCCCTGGTGGCCAAGAAGGAGGAGATCGCCTTCCTGCGCAAGCTCACCGACGCCACCGCAGGCGCGGTTCTGAAAGAGCGCGGCGTCTCGCTGGACTACAAGGTCGGCGTGATGATCGAGCTGCCGCGCGCCGCGCTCCGCGCAGACCAGATCGCCGAGCATGCGGAATTCTTCAGCTTCGGCACCAACGATCTGACCCAGACCACCTTCGGGATCAGCCGCGACGACAGCGGCAAGTTCCTGGACGCCTATCTGAAGAAAGGGATCATCGAGAAAGACCCCTTCGTCTCGCTCGACCAGGATGGCGTGGGCGAACTGGTGCGGCTTGGGGCCGAACGGGGGCGCGCCACGCGGCCCGACGTAAAGCTCGGCATCTGCGGCGAGCACGGCGGCGACCCGGCGTCCATCGCGTTTTGCGAGGCGGTCGGCCTCGACTATGTCTCCTGCTCCCCTTACCGGGTGCCGATCGCCCGTCTGGCGGCGGCGCAGGCGGCGCTGGAGGCGCGCTGACCTCTTGCCGGTTGGGCCGCTCATCGAGCGGCGAGGCTGGTAAGTCGACCCAAATCGTCGCCCAAGCTTTTTCAAGGCCAAAGCGGTCATTACATACCGGCGTATCGGGGATTTGGCGTTGCCTGCATCATTTGCATCGATCTGCTCGGCAAGCGACCTTCAGGTGCGGTCATGACCGGTCTGAAAGACACGCTGGCGTCGCTCGCCGCCGGGCGACTGGCTCTGGACCCGGCCTCCGGCGCATCGACTCGCCTGGTGGAGACGCTGAAATTCGGGGACAATCCGGGTGCGTTGCGGATGCTGGTTCACACGCCGGCGACCGTGTCCGCCCAGGCGGCGCTGGTGGTCGTGCTGCACGGTTGCACCCAGACGGCGGAAGCCTACGCCCATGGCGCAGGATGGCTGGAGCTTGCCGACCGGTACGGCTTCGTCGTGCTCTGTCCTGAGCAGACCCGGGCCAACAACCTCAACCGATGCTTCAACTGGTTCCAAGCCGGCGATGTGGCGAGGGGGGCGGGGGAGGTTGCCTCCATCCACGCGATGATCGCACAAGCCCTGCGCGACGGCGATCTCGACGCGCGCCGGGTCTTCGTCACCGGGCTTTCGGCGGGAGGCGCCATGGCGAACGCGATGCTGGCCGCTTACCCGGAGACTTTCGCCGGCGGCGCGATCGTCGCCGGGCTGCCTTACGGCGCCGCCTCCAACATGGGTGAAGCGTTCGGGGCCATGCGCAATGGCGTCAGCCGGTCGGCCAAGGCGTGGGGCGACCTCGTCCGGGAGGCCTCGGGCCATGCGGGAGCCTGGCCCACCGTGTCCATCTGGCAGGGCGATGCGGACGGGACCGTTCATCCAGGTGTCGCCGACGAACTGGTCCGCCAGTGGACCGATGTGCACGGCGTAGGCGACGCGGCCGGGGAGATCGTTGTGCAGGATGGACGCCGCCGCCACACCGCCTGGCGCAAGCCAAGCCGTGCGCCGGTGGTCGAGCTTCACCGCATCGCAGGCATGGGGCACGGGGCGGCGCTGGGAAGCGCAGTCACCGACGGCTTTGGGACCGCCGGTCCCTACCTGCTGGAGGTCGGCGTCGCGTCCAGTCTGGAGATCGCTCGTGCTTGGGGTCTGACCGATGACGTCGTCGCCGGTGTCGCCTCACCCAAGAGCCCGCCTGCCGTGGCCAAGCCGCGTCCTGCCGGGCCTGCATCGGCGCTTAGGGGGACGGGCGCCTCGAAGGAACCGCCGCCTCGGCCTGCCGCAGGGCTTGATGTTGGCGCGGTGATCACCGGCGCCTTGCGCGCTGCGCGGCTGCTGAAATGACCTGGCTGAACCGCGCTGCCTGTGTCGGTGGCCGACGGTCGCCGTCTTGGGTTGTCGGCGATAGCTGTTTATATGGCTCATCCTATGAATATCTGCGCGCACTAGTGCGTTGTGATGAGCGGAACGACATCCGAGACGGAAGGGAGGGACCCGCATGCCGACCGGCACGGTGAAATGGTACAACCCCGAGAAGGGCTTCGGCTTCATAGCCCCGGTGGACGGAGGAGCCGACGTGTTCCTCCACATCAGCGCGGTGGAGTCTGCTGGGCACGGCGATCCCTACGAAGGTGATCGGTTGAGCTACGATCTGGAAAAGGATCGGAACAACCGGCTGTCGGCGGTCAGCCTGCGCAAGGCCGAGAGCTAAGCGCAGCCGGCCGGCGCCAAAGGCGTTTCGATCGTGCGTTCGCCGGGCTCGCCCCAAGTCCCATATTAACATCAGTCGGCCTGGTCTTTCCGGCGTCACGAGCGTTTAGCCTTGCTCGCAGTAAAAGGATGACGTGTCATGGCCGGCAAATCCAAGACCCTGACCCAGTTTCGCATCGAGGGTTCGGGCGACAGCTTTCAGCTGCACATCGAAGACGACGCCGGCGAAACCATTGAGTTCGGGGTGAGTCGGGAGCAACTTGAAGTCATCGTTGAAAGCCTGGACGAAACGCTTTCAGACGACGACGCTTAGTTGGACTGAACCTTGGGCAGTCCGCCTGCGCTGGCTCGGCGCAGCCGGGCTGTTCGGGTTAGTTCGAGGGACCGGCGTATCTTCACCGCTCGTTCGAGCCGCCGTCGCTATGGTACAAGGGGTGATGAGCGACCCGTCCGACGGCCCTGAAGCCCAGAAGTCCCCCACCCAAGTCCTCGCCGAACTGGTCGCGCGCCGTAAGGCTGCGGGCAATCCGTCGGCGAAAGCGCTTGGCATCCGGCGCGGGTCGGAACGTGACGCCGCGGCGCGCTCGGCCTCCAAGTCCAAGCCTGCGATGAAGAAGCCGTGAGGTCTCGGCTTATGTCCAAACCCGCGTTGGTGGAGATCAAGGGCTTGTCGTGCCGGGGCTGAAGGACAAGCGCGGCTTCATCGACAAGGACCGGCTGGATCTGTCGGAGCGCCAGGCAGTGGAATACTGGATGAAGCGTTGGGGGGTCACCCGCGACCAACTCACCGCTGCGCACCGAAAAGCCGGTCGGATGGTCAAGGACATCGCCACCGAGCTGGGCAAGAAGCGCTAAGCCGCTCCATCATCTGCTTGGCCACGGCGGAACGTCTTGGGCCTGAGCGGATCGGCCACTCCCGGCGGCGAGCGATCAGCCGACGACACAGCTGACGGAGCGGGATGACCCTCTTGGTGTGACCCTCGCTTCCCGGCTGATCGACGCCATGGATTCCAGGGACAAGCCCCCCGGGAGACGGAACGGTGCCGTTGCGCCTAGCCTCCTCCCGCCCTGGCCGAGCCGTCATCGGCCGCCACGAAGCTCCTCGTTCAGCTCGTCTAGGTGGCCGCGCATGA
>CAXTRP010000254.1:0-5161 GCA_964246615.1 uncultured Caulobacteraceae bacterium
CGATCCGCCTGACGCTGCTCGCCGCCTTCTGCCACGTGCGCGGGCGCGAGATCACGGACAGCCTGACGGACCTGCTCATCGCCACCGTCCACCGCATCGGCGCCAAGGCCGAGAAGCGGGTCGAGGGCGAACTGATCGCCGGCCTCAAACGCGTGGTGGGCAAACCCGCCATCCTGTTCAAGCTCGCCCGGGCCAGCGTAGCCCAGCCGGACAGCGCCGTGCGCGACGTGATCTTCCCCGCTGTCGGCGAGCAAACGCTGCACGACCTCGTGGCCGAGGGTGAGGCGACAGGGCCGACCTACCGGCGCCACCTCCAGGCCGTGATCCACAACTCCTACCGCTCGCACTACCGGCGCATGCTGCCGCTGGTGCTCGACGCGCTCAGCTTCCGTTCCAACAACCATGCCCACCGGCCCGTGCTCGATGCGCTGGCCGTCATCGCCCGCCACGCCGCGTGCCGGATGCGGTGCTACCCGGCCGCCGAGTGGGCGCCCCTCGTCGGCGTGGTGCCGGTCGCCTGGCGCGACATCGTGCTGGAATGCGACGCCCAGGGCCGGCCGCGGGTCAACCGGATCGCCTACGAGATCTGCGTCCTCCAGGCCCTGCGCGAGCAGCTCCGCTGCAAGGAGGTCTGGGTTGAGGGCGCGGACCGCTACCGCGACCCGGACCAGGACCTGCCGGCCGACTTCGACACGCGCCGCGACGAACACTACGCCGCCCTCGGCCTGCCGCGGGACGCCCGGGCCTTCGTGGATGGGGTGCGGGCGGAGATGACGCGGGTGCTGGAAGTGCTCGACCGCGGCATGGCGCAGAACCCCTGCGTGCGCATCCTCAATCGCGGCAAGGGCACGATCTCGCTGACACCGCTGGAACGCCAGCCCGAGCCGGCGGGCCTGGTCGCGCTCAAGGGCGAGATTGGTCGGCGATGGCCGATGACCAGCCTGCTCGACATGCTGAAGGAAGCCGACCTGCGCATCGGCTTCACCAACGCCTTCCGCACCGTCACCGACCACGAGAACCTGCCCCGCTCCGTCCTGCAGCAGCGCCTGCTGCTGTGCCTGAACGGCATCGGCACCAACGCCGGCCTCAAGCGCATGGCGTCGGGCCAGGAGGATGTCACCTACAAGGACCTGCTCTATGTTCGGCGCCGGTTTATCACGCGCGACGCCTTGCGCGAGGCCATCGCCGCGGTCGTGAACGCCACCTTGCGCGCCCGTCATCCTGGCATCAGGGGTCAGGGGTCAGGGTACGACCGTCTGCGCCGCCGACAGCAAGCAGTTCGGCGCTTGGGACCAGAACCTGATGACGGAGTGGCACGCCCGATATGGCGGGAGGGGCATAATGGTTTATTGGCATGTCGAGAGGAAGTCGCTGTGCGTCCACTCGCAGCTCAAGACCGTCTCGTCGTCCGAAGCCGCCGCCATGATCGAGGGCGTGCTGCACCATTGCACCGACATGGAAGTGGACCGGACCTATGTGGACAGTCACGGGCAGTCGGAGGTGGCATTCAGCTTCTCCCATCTGCTCGGCTTCCAGCTCCTGCCACGGCTGAAGGGCATCCACCGCCAGAAGCTCTACCACCCCACGACCGGGGCGCCGGACACCTAGCCGGCGTTGCAGCCCATCCTCACGCGCCCGATCGACTGGGCGCTGATCGAGCAGCAGTACGACCAGATGATCCGCTACGCCACCGCACTCCGGCTCGGCACCGCGGCGGCGGCCGACATCCTGCGCCGCTTCACCCGCGCCAACGTCCAACACCCCACGTATCGGGCGCTTGTCGAACTCGGCAAGGCTCTCCGGACGGCCTTCGTCTGCCGCTACCTGAACAGTCTTGAACTGCGGCGCGAGATCCACGAGGGACTGAACGTGGTGGAGAACTGGAACTCGGCCAACGACTTCATCCTCTACGGCCGCGGCGGCGAGATCGCCACCAACCGCGTCGAGGACCAGGAGGCGACCGTGCTCAGCCTCCACTTGCTCCAGAACTGTCTCGTTTACGTCAACACGCTCATGATCCAGAGCGTACTCGGCGAGCCGGTCTGGGCGGAGCGCATGGGCGCGGCCGAGCGGCGCGGGCTGACGCCGCTGGTCTGGGGGCATGTCAACCCGTACGGCACGTTCCACCTCGACATGACCACCCGTCTGCCATTGGACCTGCCCAGCGTGGGCGCCGACTCACCCCAGCTCACCCTTTTGAGCATCTGACCTGGCCGTTCGGGCTTACTTTGCACTTCACAGCGCGAATGTTGGGTCGGACCCTAGACAGTTGCTCCGTCCTTCAACCCACCATCAATCCTTCCGCTTCCCGATAGGTCGGATTGATCCAATCCAACCCGAACTCGCGGCTGTAAAGGTCCAGGTTGCCCAGCACCACGAACTGGTCGCCCAACTTGTCCGGCGCCACCGCCTCCGCCACCCCTGCGGCCAGCATCGCCGACCGTGCCCGCCGCGGCACGCCGACCGTGTACGGACCCAGCTTCCGGGCCAGGGCGCCCGTGCCCTTCACGTGGGGCAGATCCCGCACCCACCTTTCCACGTCGCCGGGTTGCGCCTCCTCCTTGGGCACGATCACGGGCACGTTCGCGTCGTCGATGAACCGCACGGCGTCAGCAATGGCCGCGAACGGGAAGTTCAGGTCGGCCTTGTGGTTCTCGTGCATCTCCAGGACGTTCGATCGGTCCAGTTCCGCCTTGCCCTTCCGCTCGTAGAGCATCTCGAAGTAGGCGCGCATCGCGGCTTCCCCGAACGGGTCGTCCGCGTGGGTGGCCAGCACTTCCCGCCCGGTTTCCGCGTTGGTCCTCAGCCCCTGGATCACGCCGAACTCCGGCGCCTCGAACACCAGCACCTCGCTCTCCGCTGGCGGCCGCTTGCCTTCCCGGTTGCAGCGCCCGCCGGCCTGGGCCACCTGGTCCAGCCCGGCCGTGGCGCGCAACACCAGCGGGAAGTCCACGTCCACCCCGGCCTCGACCAGGCTCGTGGACACGACCCGGCACGCCCGCCCGTGCGCCAAGTCGTCCCGTATCTCCGCCAGCACGCGGCGGCGATGGACGGCGTGCATGCAGGTGGACAGGTGCCGCACCCCGGCCAGCCCGGCACACGCCCTGAACAGCGCCCGCGCGTGCGCCCGCTGATTGACGATGCACAGCACCTGCGGCGCCGCTGTGATCCGCCCGGCCAGCGCCGAGTCGTCCTGGACCCCGAGGGAGCGCACCGTGACCCGGCGCAGCGCCGGGAATAGGTCCGGCACGTCCGCCAGCTCCGTCACGTTCCGGAAGCCGCCTACAAAGGGGTGGGGACCGTCGCCATTCAGCGCAGGCTGCGTCGCCGTGCACAGCACCACGGTCGAGCCGTAGTTGCGCGCCAGCTCCCGCAGCGCCGCCACGCAGGGGCGCAGCAGCGGCAAGGGCATCGTCTGCGCCTCGTCCACCACGATCACGCTGCGCGCCAGGCTGTGCAGCTTGCGGCAGCGGCTGGCGCGGCTGGCGAACAGGCTCTCGAAGAACTGCACGGCCGTGGTGACCACCACCGGGCTGTCCCACCGCTGCATCGCCAGGCGCAGGCGCTCCGGCCCGACTCGGTCGCGCGACCACGCCGCCTCGTCCTCGCGCTCGAAGGCGCTGTGATGCTCCAGCACAGCGTCGCCGTGGGCACCCAGGGCGTGGCGATACACCCCGGCTGTCTGCTCGATGATGGAGGTGAAGGGAACCACCACGACCACCCGGTCCAGCCTGTTCGCACGGGCGTGGGCCAGGGCGAAGCGCAGAGAGGCCAGCGTCTTGCCGCCGCCTGTCGGCACCGTGAGGGTAAAGACGCCGGGCGGGCGGTCCGCCTTGGCGAGCGCGGCCCTCAGCACGGACGCCCGCACGGCGTTCAGCGGCGTCGGCTTGTGCGGCTGCGCTGCCATCCAACGTGCGAGCTCGGCCTCGAGCGCCGGAAGGCTGGGGTGGATGGCTTCCTCTTCCCCGTCCGTGAACCGGGCGGTTTCCGTCCGGTCCGCGTCCAGCAGGCAGGAGAACACCATGCGGGTGAGGAAAGTGAGAATAAAGCCCGCGTTCCGGCCGTTCAGGTCAGGCCCGGCGACGCTGCCCGGCAACGTCACGCCATCGGTCTGGGCGGCCATCTCCGCCGAGGCCAACAGCCCATGGCCGGCCACCAGCCGCCCGTCGGGTGCGAGTAGATCATCCTGCAGCCCGGCGTGGTGCCCGGCGACGACGTGGGCCAGGATGCTTCCCCATCGCCCCGCCAGCCGCTCTCTGGCCCAAACCGCACCTGCCGTGGAGTGGTCGACGCGCTGGCGGTGGCCACGGAGGCGTTCCTGGAACGGAAGGCTGTATTTGCCAAGGTCATGAACTTGGCCTGCGAGGCCAGCGATATCACCGGCGCCAAACCGGCTTCCACGCAGGCGCGCCGCTTCCGCAACGGCGGCGAGGTGGTCCCGTAGCTTCTCCCATTCCTCTTCGGGTAGCCCGTCGCGTGTATGAGCAAACCACATTGAGCCATCCACCGCAGGAGTTCGCATCGTCAGCCCTGCATCGCTGACTTCTAGGATGAGGCGTGATCGCTTGATAAGGCCAGAGAAGTGGCGCTGTTGGTTAGCGCTTACCTATCCGCAGATGATGATCTCCTGAGCCGCGGAAAGGTGGTAGGAGAGTAGGCGTCGGACCACTGGGCCGCGGGCCAGGCACATCGGTGCAGGTGGCCGAATCCATGTCCGCTTCTGAAAACCTGTTCCAAGCGCCTGAGTGGCCGAGATGAGGCGCGAAGCGGCGCCAGCTACGGCTTCCTGCCAACAACTGGCTCTCTCCCGCTTCTTTGCTGGACGTTTCGGCGTTCGTTCCGGCTACCCTTCTTCGTTCCCCAGCTCGCCTGGTAGGGTCTCTTCCAAGATGTCGCGAGCGGCTTCGGCGTCCAACAACGCCGGCTCTTCAACGGCTACGTCAGGTGGGACGGCATCGCCTGGGTCGACGGCCTTCCTGCGCCCGGGCGGGCGGCCTCGCCGGCTGACCTTCACTTCCGCTTCGGGGGCGGCAGGCGCCGCAGCCTTGGCCGCCTCCGATTCCGCCTCCAACTGGTGGACCTGCCCTTGCAGTTCGGCGATCCGGCGCTCGGCGCGGGTCGCGGCACGGCTGGCTTCACGCCCTTTCGCCTTCAGCGTGGC
>CAXTRP010000255.1:0-1213 GCA_964246615.1 uncultured Caulobacteraceae bacterium
CTTGAACCCGGGAGCGACCCGCAGGGTGGAAGGGTCGGGCCTAACCACCATGTCGGGATCGTAGGCGTCTTGCACGCCGTCGTCGGCGTACTCGCCTGTCACGGTCACCGAGAACACGCTGGACGGCATCCGCAATGCTCCGTCCATGTCGGACTGGATGAGCTTGGCGGCGGGCAGCACCTTGCCCCGCAGGACGCCGTTGAGGTCTGGCACGAGGAACTCGACCTCGGCGATGCGGTGGCTTTCTAGCCAGGCTTTCAGTTCTGACATTCGCCCCGGCCTCCCCCGGAGCCATACCAGATGCCGATCGCCTGCGCGATTAAGCTCGTCGCGTTCCGAAGCAAGCAGTTGTGATCACAGTCTCTTGCCAAGGCCGCCCCACCCTGTCAACATCAACCTCTCGCATGCGTTTCGCCCAACTCGCGAGTGTTCGAGCAGCCGCTACAGCTAGAGTCTCGGCTTTGAGTCTGCTGGCCGCTTCGGCTGACCAGGCATCGAGGGTAAAGGCATGTCGGCGCTCCGTACGCTTTACGACAAGATCATCGACAGTCATCGCGTCCTGACCCTCAGCGGTGCGCCCGGTGCGGGCGAGACCGTGCTGCTCTACGTCGACCGCACGGTGCTGAACGAATACACCAGCCCTCAGGCCTTCAGCGGCCTGCGCGAGGCGGGGCGCAAGGTTTGGAGGCCTTCGGCGGCGATCGGGGTGATCGATCACGTCAACTCCACTGCCCCGCTCCGCGGCCCGCGGGTGGCGGACGCGCAGGCGCAGCGCCAGATCGATTATTTCGCCGAGAACGGACGAGACTTCGACATCGAGATGCTGGACGTGCTGGATCCACGGCAAGGCATCGAGCATGTCGTCCTACCCGAACTCGGCCTGGTGACGCCGGGCTTGGTCATCGCGGCGGGGGACAGCCACACCACCACCTACGGCGCCTTCGGGACGGTGGGCTTCGGCGTCGGCACCTCCGACATCGAGCACCTGCTCGCTACCCAGACGCTGCGCTACACCCGGGCCAAGACCTTGCGCGCCACGGTCACGGGCGCCCTTCCGCTCGGCGTCACCGCCAAGGACATGATCATGGCGCTGATCTGCGATCTCGGCGCAGACGGGGCGGCGGGCTACGCCCTGGAGTTCGCCGGCGAGGCGACGTTCGCGCTCGACATGGAAGGGCGCATGACGGTCTGCAACATGGCGGTGGAGTGCGGG
>CAXTRP010000255.1:1223-5146 GCA_964246615.1 uncultured Caulobacteraceae bacterium
GGACGAGGCGGTCTGGGCCTATCTCGCCGGCCGGCCGCGCGCGCCCGGCCCTGACCTGATCCAGAGGGCTCTGCCAAGCTGGCGCGCTCTCCGCAGCGACGAGGACGCGCGGTTCGACAAGGAGGTCAGATTTCGCGCTGCCGACGTGGCGCCCATGGTGAGCTGGGGCACCAGCCCCGACCAGGCGGTCTCCATCGCCGGGACCGTGCCCGACCCGCAGGCCTCCCCGCCCGCGGTTCGCGCCGACCTGACGCGAGCTATCGCCTACATGGGCCTGCACCCGGGGGCGCCGCTCCAGACAGTCAGCATTGACCGCGCCTTCATCGGCTCGTGCACCAACGGACGCCTGTCGGACCTGCGCGACGCCGCCGCCGTGCTCCGCGGCCGTAAGGTTGCGGCCGGGGTGCGGGCGATGGTGTCGCCCGGTAGCAGCACGGTCCGCCGCGCCGCGGAAGCCGAGGGCCTAGATCGGGTTTTCGTCGCGGCTGGCTTCGAGTGGCGCCAATCCGGCTGCTCGATGTGCTTGGCTATGAACGACGACGTGCTGGCGCCCGGCGAGCGCTGCGCGTCTAGCACCAACCGCAACTTCGAGGGCCGGCAGGGCGCGGGAGGGCGCACCCACCTGATGAGCCCCGCAATGGTGGCCGCCGCCGCCGTGACCGGGCGACTGACTGACGTCCGCGCCCTGGCCCGGCTGGTGGGCTGAGCATGGAGCGGTTCGTGCGGGTGTCGGGCGTGGCGGCGCTGATGCCGACCGCCAACGTCGACACCGACGTGATCATGCCCAAGCAATTTTTGAAGGGCGTAGACCGGTCGGGCTTGGCGCGGGGGCTATTCCACGACCTCCGCTTCGACGCGGCGGGTGCCGTCCGGCCCAACTTCGTGCTGAACCGGCCGGACATGGCGCAGACGCGCTTCCTGCTCGTGGGGCCCAACTTCGGCTGCGGCTCCTCGCGGGAGCATGCGGTCTGGGGGATGCTCCAGTACGGGGTGCGCGCCATTGTCGGCACGAGCTTCGCCGGCATCTTCGCTGACAACGCCACCAACAACGGGCTGCTGCTCGTCACCCTAGGGCCTGACGAGCTGGGCGCCTTGGCCGCCGAGGCGGCGGTCGCGCCGCACCGGCTGACGATCGACCTAGAACGCCAGGAGATTGAGGCGGCATCCCGCCTGTTCACCTTTAAGCTTGATCCCACCCGTCGACGTGCCCTGATGATGGGTCTCGACTGCATCGGCGAGACTCTGGATCAGGCCGATCTGATCCTCGGCTTCGAGACTGGCTACTTGGCGGAGCGCCCCTGGCTGGCTCCGGAGAGCCACGGGTGACGCCGGTCAAGGGGCGTGCGGACCTTCTCCACGGCTTCCGCTGGGGCGACGTGGATGCGGGAGGGACCCGCATTCGCGTGGCGGTCGGCGGGGAGGGGCCGCCGCTGCTTCTCCTCCACGGCCACCCGCAGACGCACCTGACCTGGCGTCGGATCGCGCCGCGGTTGGCGGAGCGCTTCAGCGTGGTGCTCGCAGATCTGCGCGGCTACGGCGACAGCGAAAAGCCACCCGGCGGCTCCGACCACGTCAACTACTCCAAGCGGGCGATGGCGGCCGACCAGGTGCAGGTGATGGCGGCGCTCGGTCACCGCCGCTTCGGCGTCATCGCCCACGACCGCGGCGCCCGCGTCGCCCACCGACTGGCGCTCGATCACCCGGCCGCGGTGGACCGGCTCGTGCTCATCGACATCGCGCCCACCGCCACCATGTACGCGCGCACCGACATGGAATTCGCCCGGCGCTACTTTTGGTGGTTCTTTCTGATCCAGCCGCATCCGTTGCCGGAGCGGATGATCGGGGCGGATCCGGACGCCTTCCTGGACGCCCACATCGCCGGCCAGATCAAGCGGGAAGGCGCAGTCGACCCCGAGGCCTTGGCCGAGTACCGCCGCTGCTACGCCGATCCGGCCACGCGCCACGCGATCTGCGAGGACTACCGCGCCTCGGCAGGCATCGACCTCCGCCACGACGCGGCCGACGGGGATGCGCGCATCCGCGCGCCCCTGCTGGCGATATGGGGAAGCCAGGGGACGGTGGGAGCGCTTTACGACGTGGTGGAAACCTGGCGCGAGAAGGCGGTGGACGTGCGCGGCCTCCCCATCGACTGCGGGCACAGCCCGCAGGAGGAGGCGCCGGACGACCTGCTTCAAGCGCTGGACGACTTCCTATGAAGGCTTCGACGCTCTTTCCGCGCCGCGGAACGGCTTGAACGGGGGACGAGGCGCATGAAGACGCTGGACATTGGGGAAGGCGCGTCGGCCGCGGGCGGTCCGCCACGCGGCCTCCGCTGGAGCGACCTGGCGGGTGTCGTTGCAGGCAACGTGCTCGAATTCTACGACTTCACGGTGTTCGCCTTCTTCGCCTCACAGATCGGACGGAGCATGTTCGCCAGCGGCAAGGGGACCGACGGGCTCCTACTTGCGCTTGGGACCTTCGCAGTGGGCTTCCTGGCGCGGCCGGTCGGCGCGGCGGTGATCGGGCGCTACGCCGACCGGGTCGGCCGCAAGCCGGCCATGGTGCTGAGCTTTTCGCTTATGGGCGCCTCGCTGATCGTCACCGCCCTTACGCCGCCGTCCTCGGTGCTGGGCGTCTGGAGCGCGGTGATCATCTCATTGACCCGCCTCCTGCAGGGCTTCGCCATCGGCGGCGAGATCGGCCCGAGCATGGCCGTCCTGATCGAGGCCGCCCCGACGAACCGGCGCGGAACCTACGGCGCTTGGCAGAACGCCAGCCAGGGGCTCGCCATACTGATGGCGGGCCTCGTAGGATTGACGATCTCGCTCCTGCTCAGCCCCCAGGCGGTGATCGCCTGGGGCTGGCGCCTCGCCCTCCTGATCGGGGCAGCGGTCCTGCCCGTTGGCCTGCGCCTGCGCAGCCGGATGCCGGAGACCCTGGAGGCGCAGGGTTCTGCGCCGCTTCAGCCGGACGTCTCGACGCTTCCCCTCCCACGCCTCCTGGTCATGGGCCTGCTGCTCGTGCTCTCGGGCACCCTTACCGCCTATACGCTGCAGTTCGTCAACACCTTCTGCGTGAGCATCCTGAAGCTGACGGCCACGCTCGCCTTCTCCACCACGGTGGTCACGGGGGCGACCCTGTTCCTCTTCGGGCTGGTGGGTGGCCGGCTCTCGGACCGGTACGGCCGCCGGGCCGTCATCGTCCTGCCCCGGGTCCTGCTCCTGATCGTCGTCTATCCGCTGTTCGCCCGCGTCATCGCCCACCCGACGCTCCTGATGCTCGCCTTCGCCGTCTTCGTGATCACCGCGCTCTTCGCCTGCTCGACGGCTGCGGCGAACGTGGCGCTCGCCGAGGGCCTGCCCCGCGCGAGGCGCAGTACCAGCTACGCGGTCACCTACACCCTGGCGGTTGCGATCTTCGGGGGGAGCGCACAACTCCTTATCGCCTGGATGACCAAGGCGACGGGCAACCACATGGTCCCGGCCTGGTGGCTCATCGGGGCGACGGTCACGGGCGTGGCGGCGGGCCTCTTCATGCCCGTCCGACAGCTGCAGGGCGCGCCTTCCATCGCCGGCGCACGGCCGGCGCCCGTGTCCACCAGGACCTGAACCCTCGAACTCACAGGCCACAAAGGACCTTGGGACAAATGATCCAATCCAAGATCGCCAGCTATGCCGACGAGATGGCTGGATGGCGCCGCCACCTGCACCAACACCCCGAACTCGCCTTCGAGGAGCACGCCACCTCCGCCTTCATCGTCGACCGCCTGCGCGAGTTCGGGATCGAGGACATCCATGTGGGCCTGGGCAAGACCGGAGTGGTAGCGACGCTGAAAGCCGGCCGGTCCGAGCGGACCATCGGCCTGCGCGCCGACATGGACGCCCTGCCGATGACCGAGGAGAACGATTTCAACTACGCCTCCG
>CAXTRP010000256.1:0-5144 GCA_964246615.1 uncultured Caulobacteraceae bacterium
CCGGGATCTAGCCAGATGGCGTCGCGCTTCACCCCTGCAGCCATCGCGGCATCCGCCCTCGCCAGCAGCCAGCCACAGACCTCGCTCACCACGTCTCCATATCGGGGCGTTTCCTGCATCGTACGGGGGTGGCCTTGCATGTGCATGAGCACCACGGGCACGGCGAGCGCTGCGGCCGCCTCCAGACTGGTTGGCGAGCCGCCGAGCGCGGTCACGTCGTTCCACATGGATGCGCCCGCGGCCACCGCAGCCCTCGCTACGCCCGGCTTGCGAGTATCGATGGAGAGCGGGACCTGGACACCCGCCGCCCGGATGGCGGCGATGACCGGCAGCACCCGATCCAGTTCAAGCGCCTCGGCGACGGGCTGAGCGCCGGGGCGGGTCGACTCGCCGCCGATATCGAGGCTGTCCGCACCAGCGGCTACCATCGCCTGAGCCTGGGCGACCGCTGCGTCCACATCGGCGAACCGACCGCCGTCCGAAAACGAGTCCGGGGTGACGTTCAAAACGCCCATCACCAAAGGCCGGCTATCCGCCACAGATGCTCGCGTGGCCGCTGATCACCATGGCGGCCGCCATCCAGCGGCCGCCCATACGCTCAAGCCAGTTGCGGCTCCGGTTCTACGTGCGTCAGGGGCACCGAGACAGTCGAGGTGGAGGGCGGCGGGCCCTCCAGCTCCTCGCGCTTAGGCGGGATGCCCTTCAGCACGTCAGTGATCTCGACCCCGGTCAGTGTTTCGTACTCCAGCATCGCGCGGGCCAGGGTGTGCAGATCCTCGATCCGGGTGGTGATGATGCGGCGAGCCTCGTCGAAGCCGGCCTGGGTCAGCCGCTTCACCTCTCGGTCGATGGTCTTGGCGGTCTCTTCCGAGATGCTCTGACGATTGCCCATCGACATGCCCAGGAACACCTCCTCCTGGTTGTCGCCGTACTCGACGACGCCGAGTTCCTCCGAATAGCCCCACTTGGTCACCATGGCGCGCGCCAGTTTGGTGGCCTGGCCGATGTCGGACGACGCGCCGGAGGTGACCTTCTCCTTGCCGAAGATGATCTCCTCCGCCACCCGGCCGCCAAACAGGATCGCCAGGCGGGAGGTCATCTGCTCGTACGACATGGACAACTTGTCGCGCTCGGGCAGCTGCATGACCATGCCGAGCGCCCGGCCGCGGGGGATGATCGTCGCCTTGTGGACCGGATCAGTGGACGGCACGTTGAGCGCCACGATGGCGTGGCCGCCTTCGTGGTAGGCGGTCATGCGCTTCTCGTCCTCGGTCATGACCATGGACTTGCGCTCGGCGCCCATCATGACCTTGTCCTTGGCGTCCTCAAAGTCGCGCTGGGTGACCATGCGGCGGTTCTTCCGCGCAGCCATCAAGGCGGCCTCGTTGACCAGGTTCATCAGGTCCGCGCCGGAGAAGCCCGGGCAGCCCCGAGCGATCGTCTTCACCTCGACATCGGCGGCGAGCGGGACGTTGCGCATGTGCACGCGCAAGATACGCTCGCGACCGTTGATGTCAGGATTAGGCACCACGACCTGCCGGTCGAAGCGGCCGGGGCGGAGCAGGGCGGGGTCCAGCACGTCCGGCCGGTTGGTGGCCGCGATCAGGATGATGCCCTCGTTGGTCTCAAAGCCGTCCATCTCGACCAGCAGCTGGTTCAGGGTCTGCTCTCGCTCGTCGTTACCGCCGCCGAGACCGGCCCCACGGTGGCGGCCCACCGCGTCGATCTCGTCGATGAAGATGATGCAAGGAGCATTCTTCTTGGCCTGCTCGAACATGTCCCTCACCCGGCTTGCGCCGACGCCGACGAACATCTCAACGAAATCCGAACCCGAGATGGAGAAGAAGGGCACACCCGCCTCACCCGCGACCGCGCGTGCCAACAGCGTCTTGCCCGTACCCGGAGGACCGACCAGCAGCGCGCCCTTGGGGATCTTGCCGCCCAGGCGCTGGAACCGACCTGGATCCTTAAGGAAATCCACGATCTCGTTCAGCTCGTCCTTGGCCTCTTCGACGCCGGCGACATCTTCAAAGGTGACCTTGGTCTTGTTCTCGGTGAGCAGTTTGGCCTTGGACTTGCCAAAGCCCATGGCGCCGCGCGCGCCACCCTGCATCTGGCGCATGAAGAACACCCAGACACCTACCAGAAGCAGGATCGGAAGGAGTGAGCCGAGCAGCTGCATCCAGCCTGACGGCTGGGACGACTGCACCCGTATGTTGGCGCCGTGGGCCTCCAGCCGCTTGACCAGATCGTCCTGGGTGCCTGGCGTGGTGACCATGAACTTGCGGCCGGCGGCGTCTTGCGCCTGCACGGTCTCGCCGCGCATGACCACATCTTTGACCTGGTCGCTGTCCACCTTCTGAAGCAGCTGCGAATAGCTGATCTCACCCGCGGCGCCGGCCGAACGGGTGTTGGGGTTCAGCACGCTATAGAGCGCGATGATCACCACCACGATCACGCCCCAGATGGCGAGATTGCGCAAATTCATGTTCGCACCTTACGGGGCCGACCTCGGGTCCCAGCATCGCCCGGTGGAGCGTTGTCGCCGCCGGACGCAATGATCCACCAAACTGAGGCTCAAGATAGGATGAGCACGTCTCCGGCGCTACGGGGTTCGACGGCGGCTGGAGCGAGTTCCAACCTCTGTTCGCTGGTGATCAGCCCCAAGGCCGCCGCCAATCGATCACCGACCAGCAGCTTGGCGCTGGCAGGGCCGCCGCCGAACGGTGCAGGCAGCCGCGCCTCGCCATCGGGGCTCAGCAGGACCGGCAAGCTCGGCCGTGCGTCGGCTGGCAGGTCCTGCAGCGCGGCGCGCTCGCTGCGGGGCAGGCCGGCGGCGCGCCCCGCTAGAGGGGCGGCGCACCAGCCGCAGGCATCGGCCTCCAGTTCGAAACGGCCGTCGAAGCTGGTCCCCATTCCGACGGCCAGCGGCATGGGGAGCGGTGGATGCCGCCCCATCTCGCGGGTCAGGCGAAAGCGTCCCTCCCGCAGCGCAACGCGCGTTCCCGCCAAGGTCGTCGTGAACGCGGCCTCCATCTTCCGGCGCGCCAGCAACCGCCCGACGGACCGGGTCCCCGGCGGTCGCACACCTCCTGCGACGCAGAGGAGCGCTTTGGCCAGCGTATCCGTCGCTTCGCGGCCCTCCAGGTCGGCGATTTCGAGGTCGAGGCCGCCGCAATCGTCCACATGCCAGTTGCGGTGGGCAGGCTCCGCCATGCGACCAGGCGGCCGAACCGGCGAAGGTGGCTGGAGGCTTGCGGCCAGGGCGACGCGCGCGCGAGGGCGGGCGAAGCGCAGATCGGTGTTGGCGGGGTCGTCCAGCCAGGTGAGGCCCTGCGCCGCCAGCCAATCCTGCAGCTCCGCCCTGCGTGCGGCGAGCAGGGGACGCAGCAGGAACAGGCCGCGCCCCGCCGGCCAGACCGGTGAGGGCGCCCATTCCTGCAGCCATCCATGGGAAGGCGTATCGTTTCGGATCAACGCGGACTCGGCCACGTCGCTGGCGGTGTGACCCAGCAGCAGGACCCTGGCCCCGGCAGCGCGGGCGGCGTCGGCCAGCAAGGTGTGGCGCGCTTGGCGGGCGGCGGCTGGCAGGCCGGTGGCGGGCTTCGGCCCCGTCCACGCGAGAGGTCGCCAGTTCACGCCAAGCTGGCGTGCGGCGTCACCGGCTTGCGCCGTCCAGCGCCCGCTATCGGCGTGAAGCTGGTGATCCACGGTGAAGGCCAGCAACGGCCGAGCGGTACGGTTCGTCCAGCGTCGCGCGAGCAGGAGCAGGGCGAGCGAGTCGCTGCCGCCCGACAACCCCACCGCCAAGGGCGATGCGCTCTTCGCGTCCAACCGACGGTCCAGGACGGCCAGCACAGCGGACACGCTGGCCTCGTCCATCTCAGGCTGAAGCTTCGGCGGCCGCTGCAGTCAGCCGCCGCATTTGGCGCGCGTGCGCACCACTTCGGCGCGCGCCTTGACCGTAGGGGAGGCGGCGGTGCGATAGCGATGATCGAACTCGGTCAGAGCAGCGCAGGCCTCTGGCGGGCGGTTGGTCTCGGCCAAGGCGCGGGCCAGCTTCACAGTGGCGTCGGGCGACCAGGCGAGCCTTGGCCACCCTTTCAGGGCGCGGGCGTAGGCGGGGGTGGCGTCGGCGTAGTCTTCCCGGGCATAGTCGCTCTCGCCCAGCCAATAGTAGGCCTCGGGCGTGTTCTTGGCCGAAGGATAGCGCGTCAGATAATCCTGGAAGGCGTTGGAAGCCCCGGCGTAGTCGCCCGCGGTGAGCAAGGCGCGGGCCGCGCGATACGCGCCGGCGGGCGTCGCGACGGCCGGTTGACCCTCGCTGAGTGGGGCCGCAGGTGGGCCGCCTAGACGCCCGGGGTCGGCCGCCTGGGCGGCTGCGGTGGCGTCGTGGGGAGCAGGCGGAGCGTTCGGTGTGGGCGGCGGCGGCACGTCGGAAGGAGGTGGCGGAACGCCAGCGGCGGCTCCAGGGGCAAGCTGCGCTTCCAGTCTAGCCACGCGGTCGCTGAGGTCTTTCAGCTGGCCGCGCAGCTCACCATTCTGATCGCGCACAGCCGCGGCGTTTTGCCGCGCCTCGTCAGCGTCGTGGGTGAGCACCTCAAGCTGACCCTTCAACTGGCGGATGGTGTCGTCCACGCTATCGAAACGCTGCTCCAGAGCGGTGAGGGCCGGATCCGGGCCCGCCGGCTTCACCTCCACCGGCTGACCCGTGTCGCGGCCCTGGAAAACGATGGCGCGTAGCTCGCGCACCTGCTTTTCGAGCTGGTCCAGGCGGCGCGACCCGCCCGGATCCTGAGCAAAGGCCGACCCCGCCATGGCAAGCGTAAGGGCTGTCGCGAGAAGCAGGCGGCGGGCGGTCATGCTTAAGCACTTTGCCTCGCACCGGTGGCGGAAGGAAGGCCTCTTAGCCCAACCTTCCGCCTGAGGCCGGACCCTATTGCGGGCTGCCCGAGCCCGAGAAGTCGCTGCTGGTGTCGCCCCCCGCCGCGCCGCTGGCGATCGCGGTGTGAGCGTTGCGGTTGTGGGCATAGGCGTCTTCGCCCGCGCCCGGATCGGTCGGCCTCTCCTTACCGTAGGAGATGGTGGTGATCCGCACCGGCGAGATGCCGCGACTGACCAGATAGTTCTTCACCCCTTCCGCC
>CAXTRP010000257.1:0-5131 GCA_964246615.1 uncultured Caulobacteraceae bacterium
AGCGGGCGATGCGCCCGTGGTCGCCGGAGAGCAGGACCTCGGGGATGTCGAGCCCTTCGAAATTCCGCGGTCGCGTGTACTGCGGATGTTCGAGCAGCCCGTCCTCGAAGCTCTCTTCGTGAAGCGACGCCGCCTGTCCGAGCACCCCCGGAACCAGCCTCACGCACGCCTCGATCACCACCATGGCCGCCGCCTCGCCACCGGCGAGCACCGCGTCGCCGACGGCGACCTCCTCGAACCCGCGGGCGTCGAGCACCCGCTGGTCCACCCCCTCGAACCGGCCGCAAAGGACGATGACGCCCACGCCCGCCGCCCATTTCCGAACGCGCGCCTGGGTCAGGGGCCGGCCCCGGGCGCTCATGCACAAAAGCGGCCGTCCGCCGCGCTCGAACGAGTCGAGCGCAGACGCGATGACGTCCGCCTTCAGCACCTGTCCCGCGCCGCCACCCGCAGGGGTGTCGTCGAGGAACCCACGCTTATCCTTGGAAAAGGGTCGGATGTCCACAGTGTCCAGCGCCCACAGGCCCTGCTCCCGCCAGGACGAGCCGATCAGGCTGACGCCGAGGGGCCCGGGGAAAGCCTCGGGGAACATGGTGAGAACGGTGGCGATGAAAGGCGCGTATGGCGGCATGTGTCAGCAATGGCTCAGGCCTGTGAGATCGCCAACGGTCAAGCTCGGTTCCGCGTTGATCCGGCGCGACGCGCGGGCCATACGGGCGCCTATGACCGTGCACGTCCAAGCGCCCGAAGCGATGTCCGCGGACGCCCCGGAATGGGACCTCAGCGACCTTTACAACGGCCCGCTCGATCCGGCCATCGACACCGACTTGAAAGCTGCGCGCGCAGCCGTCGACGAATTGGTGCGCCTGAAGGGGGCTTTCATCGCGTCGCGCGCCAACGCCGAGCGCCTGGGTTTGGTGATCAACCAAGCCATGACGCTGACGGAGCGGTTCACCAACCTTTTGAGCGCGCCGGCCGCCTACGCCAGCCTTTCCGCCTCTGTCGCCCGGGACGACCCGGCGTGGGCCAAGTTCGAGAGCGATCTGCGCGCCCGCCAGGCCGCGATCGCCGCCGACACCGTCTTCCTGACCCTTGAGCTGAACAAGCTTGAGGACTGGGAGATCGAAGGCGCGTTCAAGGCCCAGCCGGGGGCGGCTCGCTGGCGGCCCTGGATCCGCCGGGTGCGGCTGTCGCGCGAACACGAGCTGACGCCGGACCTGGAGCGGCTCCTGGTCGACCGCAGCCCTGCGGTGGCCAACTGGAGCCGATTGTACGACGAGACGCTGGCCAGGATCTCGGTGCCTCTGGATGGCAAAAAGCTCACCCTGTCGGAAGCGCTCAACCGCCTGTCCGATCCACTGCCGGCCCGGCGGGCTGAGGCTGCGGCCGCCTTGGCGACGACGCTTGAGCAGGCCGCGCCGGTGCTGGGCCTCTGCCTGAACACCCTCGCGTTCGAGAAGCAGGTGGAGGATCGGTGGCGCAAGTTCGCCAGCCCCGCCCAGTCCCGTCACATCGCCAACGAAGTGGACGCGGAGGCTGTCGATGCTCTGGAAGCGGCGGTGGTGGAGGCCTATCCAAGGGTGTCCCACCGCTATTACGCCCTGAAGGCCAAGGCGTTGGGCAAGGACGCGCTCGATTACTGGGACCGCAATGCGCCGCTCAGTCAGGAGAGCGCCAAGCGGTACACCTGGGCGGAAGCAAAGCTCATGGTGCTGAACGCCTTTTCCGGCCTCGCCCCCGCTTTCGCCGAAAAGGCCCGGCGGTTCTTCGACCAGCCCTGGATCGACGCCTGGCCGCGACCCGGAAAGGGCTCAGGCGCCTATTCGCACCCGGTCTGCGCTGACAAGCACCCCTACGTGTTCATGAACTTCATGGGCGAGCGGCGCGATGTGCTGACCCTGGCCCACGAGCTGGGTCACGCGGTGCATCAGACCTTGGCCGCTCCGCTGGGCACGCTGCTGGCGGACACGCCTCTGACCCTCGCCGAGACGGCCTCGATTTTCGGCGAGGGCCTGGTGTTCGAGCGGCTGCTGGCCGATGCGGCGCCGCCTGAGCGCCGGGGCTTGCTGGCCGGCAAGATCGAAGACGCCCTGAACACCGTCTTTCGTCAGATCGCCTTCCACCGCTTCGAAACGCGCTTCCATGCCGAGCGCATGCACGGTGAGCTGTCGGTCGAGCAGATCGGGGAACTCTGGCTCCAGGTGATGGGGGAGAGCCTGGGGCCTGCGGTCCGCCTCAACGCGGGCTACGAGCAGTATTGGACCTACGTCAGTCACTTCGTACATGCACCCTTCTACGTCTACGCCTACGCCTTCGGCGACCTGCTGGTGTCGGCGTTGATGGAGCGGCGGCGGGCGGACCCCGCCGGCTTCGCGCCGACGTATGAGGCGCTGCTCGCTGCGGGCGGTTCCAAGACCTACGTGGAGGCCCTGGCGCCCTTCCGCATGGACCCTCGGCAGAAGAGCTTCTGGGCGGAGGGCTGCGCGCGGCTGGAACGACTTGTGGATGAGTTCGAGACCCTGGTCTGACCGCGCTGCGGGTTCAACGGCCGCCGCTTGACGATCGAGCTTCCCGACCCCTCCCGTATTCCAGGCGGTAGGTCAGTGCGACGTGTGAAAGCGGGTATCGCGGCCTGCAGGCTTCGCGCGGCTGGTCTCCTGGCTGGAACGTTTCTGCTCACCGGCGCGGCGGCGTCCGGCCCCTCCAACACATTGCAGAGCGTAGATACCCAGCGGGAAGCGCGCTCGATCGACCGCGATGCAGACCAGGCGCGCGCCAAGGCGGCTGCGGCGTCGATCTCGGAGTTGCGGGCGAAACTCATCCGCCTCGGGCGTCAGGAATCGGATGGCCAGCGCAGCGTAGGCGGGGCCAGTGCGGCGCTGCAGCGGCTGAACCTGCAGGAGGCTGAACTGAAGGTGCGCATGGGGCGCAACCAGCAGAGCCTCACCCAGCTCCTCGGAGCTTTGCAGATGTACGCCCGCAATCCGCCGCCCCCGCTGCTGGTCGATCCCCGGTCCGCGCGCGACGCGGTGCGCGCCGCCATTCTGATCAAGGCCATCACGCCCGTGCTGGAGCTACGCGCCAAAGCCTTTTCCGGCCAGTCGGACGCCCTGAAGCGCGTGCGTCGCCAGGCGGACGTGCAAAGCGGGATGCTGTTCCAAGCGGAAAGCAGCGTAGCCGAACAGGAGGCGCAGATCACCGACCTGATCGCCCAGAAGCAGGCTCTGGAAAAGCAGCTCTATGCTGACGCCAGCGCCGCCCAGACGGACGTGCACCGCCTGGCTGCCCGCGCCAGGTCCTTGGGCGAACTGGTGCATGCGCTCGACGCGCGAGACCCGGCGGAGGGTGACGCCGGCGCCTTGCCGATCCGCTTTACGGCCCCCGTGCAAGGTCTGCTGGCGCACAGCTTCGGCGAGGCGGGCGGCGATCGTGAGCGGGCCAAGGGCGTCAGCTGGACGACATCCCCCAAGGCTTCGGTGCTGAGCCCGACAGCGGCCTCGGTAGACTATGCCGGTCCCTTGAAAGGCTGGGGCAATGTGCTGATCTTGCGAAGCGGAGACTACCACGTGGTGCTGGCGGGTCTCGGCGAGATTGGCACGGAGACAGGGCGCACGGTCGCGGGCGGCGAGCCAGTCGGCGAGATGCCAGGCGACATGCCCCATCCGAGCCTCTATCTGGAAGTAAGGCGGGCTACGCGTCCCGTCGATCCCGGCCACTGGCTCGTCGAGGCGACGCCCCGACCGGGTTGAGGTGGGCGAGTGGAGTTGAAGGCCTGAGCATGCGCAAGATCCTGCTGATCGGCATTTCCACCTTTGCACTCGGCGCGGGGGCGATGGCCTACGCGGACCAGCAGGGCCGACCGGCCCGAGCCGATACCTACAAGATGCTGGAGCTGTTTGGGGACGTCCTGACAACTGTCGACCAGCAGTACGTGGTGCCGGTGGATAACAAGAAGCTGATCCAATCGGCGCTGGATGGGATGCTGACGTCGCTCGACCCGCACTCCGGCTATCTAGATCCGTCAAGCTTCGACGACATGCGTGAGCAGACCCGTGGCGAGTACGGCGGCCTGGGCTTGCAGGTCACCGCCGAAGACGGTGCGGTCAAGATCATCGCGCCCATGGACGATACCCCTGCAGCGCGCGCCCATCTGCAGCCCGGCGACTACATCACAGCCATCGACGGATCTTCGATCCTGGGGCTTTCGCTCAACGATGCGGTCAAGCAGATGCGCGGCGCGGTCGGTGCGCCCATCACCCTGACCATCGCCCGGGATCGCACGACCCCCTTCACCGTCAAGCTCACGCGCGAGATCATCGCCATCAAGTCGGTCACCCATCGCCTGATCGGTGATTACGGCTACATGCGCTTGGCCGGCTTTGACGAGAAGACGGGGCCGGGGACCGCCGCCGCCATTCGCGACATGCAGGCCAAGAACCCGCAGCTGAAAGGCTTGGTGCTCGACCTGCGCAACAACCCCGGCGGCCTGGTCGACCAGGCGGTGGACGTGGCCGGCGACTTCCTGAACGGCGGAGAGGTTGTCTCGCAGCGCGGCCGCGACGCCCACGACATCACCCGCTACAACGCCAAGAGCGAAGGCGACATGCTGCACGGCCTGCCGGTGGTGGTGCTGATCGACGGCGGTTCGGCGTCGGCGTCCGAGATCGTCGCCGGCGCCATGAAGGATCGTCACCGGGCCTTGATCGTGGGCCTGACCAGCTTCGGCAAGGGCTCGGTCCAGACCGTGATCCCGCTGCATAACGGCGCCGACGGCGCGCTGAAGCTCACCACGGATCGCTACTATACCCCGTCCGGCGGCTCCATCCAGAAGACCGGCATTGCGCCGGACCTGTTTGTGGCGGAGTCCAAGCGCCAGGCCGAAGGCGTGTTCGACGCCGCCATGCAGTACACGGAAGCGACCTTCCACAACGCCTTGGACGCGCAGGAGGGCAAGACCCGCATCCTGCCCACGTCCATCGAGATTCCCGCCACCTCCGCAGCAGGCCTGCAGAAGACCGCGCTGAAGACCGGCGAGGACGAGGATGAGGCGCCGGTCGCCAAGACCGCGTCCGGCAAACCCGATGACAAGGACGACTTTCAGCTGCAACGCGCGCTGGCTGTCCTGCGCTAC
>CAXTRP010000258.1:0-5131 GCA_964246615.1 uncultured Caulobacteraceae bacterium
CTGGCTGATGCTGCGACCGGAGGGGAACGTCGCCTTCGAAGGCGCGCCCTTCTACACCGACGCCATGCTGGCGGAGATCGCGCGTCGCGGCGGCGTCGCCGTCATCGCGGCCAGCCACGCCCATGGTTACGGCGCGCTGTGGCAGCTGCAGCAGGCCTATCCCGACGCCGCCCTGGCCATCCAGGTCGACGACCTGCAGCTGACCAAGGCCTTTCGGGTCACCGCGCCCTACGACGAGCGGCTGGAGATCGGGGAGGGGCTGACGCTGCACCACGTCGGCGGCCACTATGCCGGTCAGGCGGCGCTGCACGACGCGCGGGCGCGCCGGCTGTTCTGCGGGGACATGTTCAAGATCGATCAGGACCAGGCCGGCCGTGCGCTGGCCATCTCCAGCCACAAGGCCTTCCACAAGGACATTCCCCTGACCCATCGCGAACTGCGCCGCTATCGCGAGGCGATCGCCCCGCTGGACTTCGACGCCATGCTGACGCCGTTCGAGTACGCCCCGGACGTCGGGCGTGCGGTGGCGCTGAGCTTGCTTGACGCGGCGCTGGCCCGCCCGCCCGCGGTGGTGAGGACGTCGCTGTGAGGCGCAAGCTCACGGGCCTGCCCGCCGATCTCCCCGACGCGGCCTGCGCCTACCTGGAGGCCTTCCCCGCCGGTGAGGTGGTCGCTTTCCCGCTGACGCCGCTGGACCGCACCGGCCTGCCGGTCTGGGTGGTGGCGATGTTTCCGGACGATGCCCGGCTCGCCGGCATCATGCCCTATGGCGTGGGCTACGGGGCCGATGTCGGCCAGGCGGTGCTGGGCGCCCTGGGCGAGATCGCCGAGATGGTCCAGCCGACCCTCGCCCTCGCCGAGGTGCGCCGCACCCGGGGCAGCTGGACTGAGCTAACCCGCGTCCTTGGCGAGACATCCGTCGCCGATCCCCTAACACTTTGCCTGCCCGCCGGCTCGCCCGTCGGCCGCGACACGCCGCTGGAATGGGTGGAGGCGACGCGGGTGCGGGACGGGGCCACGGTGCTCGTACCCATCGACCTCGCCGGCTACAGCCGCAAGGACCTGTCGCCCGGCTACCGCCCGTTCACCACCCTGATCTCCAACGGCATGGGGGCCGGACCGGACGTGAACTGGGCCTTCGGCCATGGCCTGCTCGAGCTGCTGCAGCGGGACGGCAACGGCCTGCTGTTCCGCGCGCTCGACCAGGGGATCGTGCTCGACCTTCCCGAGACGCCGAGCCCCGCGGCCCAGGCGGCGCTGGACGCCTACGCCGCAGCCGGCGTCGAGGTGAAGGTGAAGTTCGCCACCGATGAGTGGGGCCTGTGCAACCTCTACTGTGTAGGGCTTGAGGCGGATGGGCGCGCGCCGCCCACGCCCATCATGCTCACCGCCTGCGGCGAGGCCTGCCACCCCGACCGCGACGCCGCGCTAGAGAAGGCGCTGCAGGAGTTCGCCGCTTCGCGCGTGCGCAAGGCCTTCGCCCACGGTCCGGCCCGTCTAGCCGAAGGCGTGGCCCCAGTGGACTATGTGGCGCGGTTCATGGGCCAGTCGGGCTCCAACGCCAAGACCGGCGAGGGCCGCGCCTTCGACGCCATGGCCGACTGGACCACCCGTTCCGCCGCCGAGGTGACCGGCTGGCTGGCCGACAGCGTTCATGCCGAGCGCACACGCAAGGCTTTCGCCGACCTGCCGACCACGCCCGCATCCGACGCCCGCGCCCGCGGAGCCATCGCCCGCGGAAGGCTTGAGGCCGGCGGGCTGGAGCCGCTCTATGTCGACCTGTCGCCCCCGGACCGCGCCATAGCGGTGGTCAAGGCGATCACGCCGGCGCTGGAGGTCGAGACCATGAGCTACCATCGCATCGGCGAGCGTAACGCGGCCAAGCTGATCGCGCGTGACCACCCGCTGGTGCGCTTCGGCCAGGAGACCGAAACCTTAAAGCCGGTGCGGCTTACCCCGGAGGCGATCGCCCGGTTGGGCGGCCAGCCGCTGTTCGACACGGCCCTGGCGGACGCGATCGTGGGGCCGCTGTACCCGCTCTATCGCGAACCGGAGGCCCACCATGTCGCGCACGCAGCGCGCCGGGCGCAGGCTGCGGCATGAGCCTGCGCTACGCCTACAACACCAACGGCTGCGCCAACCACAGGCTGGACGACGCCCTGCGGCTGATCGCCGAGAGCGGCTATGCGGGCGTGGCCCTGACGCTCGACCACCACCACCTCGACCCCTTCGCCGACGACTGGGCGGGGGAGGCCGGGCGGGTGGCGGCGCGCCTGCGCGAGCTTGGGCTCGGCTGCGTGATCGAGACGGGCGCACGATACCTGCTCGATCCGCGCGACAAGCACGAGCCGACGCTGGTGTCCGCGTCCCCCAATGGCCGTCGTCGGCGCGTGGCGTTCCTGGAACGCGCCGTGGACATCGCCGAGATCCTGCAGGCGGAGGCGGTGTCCTTCTGGGCGGGCGTGCCCAAGCCCGGCGTTGCTCGTGAAGACGCTCAGGGTTGGCTCCTGGACGGGCTGCATGCCGTGGCCGACTATGCTCGGCTGCATGGCGTGACCCCCGCCTTCGAGCCCGAGCCTGGCATGCTCATCGAGACCGCGGCCGAGTGGGCGGCGCTGGGCGTGGGCGGCCTGTCGCTGGCGCTGGATACCGGCCATTGCATCGTGACCCAGGACATCGACCCGGCGGAGGCTGTGCGCCAGTACGCCGATCGGCTCGGCACGGTGGCGGTGGAGGACATGCGCCGCGGCGTGCACGAACACCTGCCTTTCGGCGAAGGCGACATGGACCTGCCCTCCATCCTGGCGGCGTTGCAGGAGATCGGCTTCTCCCGGCTGGTCTGCGTGGAGCTGTCGCGGGAGAGCCCCCGCGCCCACCTCGCCATCCCGCAGTCCATAGCTTGGCTGAAGGCGCACGAGCCTGCGAGTGTCGGGTGAGGGTCTGCTTTGTCAGCCGCCGCTTCTTCCCGGCCGTCTCCGGGATGAGCATCTACGCATCCAACCTGCTGCGTGAGCTGGTCGCCGCCGGGCACGACGTGACGATGGTGAGCCAGTTCTACGGCGGCGACCACGCCACGGTATACGGCGGCGGCCCGCCTCCCGCTGTTGCGGGCGTCAAGGTGATCGGGCTGGAGGCGGTGGGCGAGCAGGACGGCGGCGACTTCGAGCGCGACGTGCAGACGATGGCCGACACCATCGTGGCCGAGCACGCGCGACAGCCCTTCGACATCCTGCACGCCCAGTACGCCTATCCCACCGGCTGGGCGGCGCTGCTCGCATCACAGCGCACGGGCGTGCCGAACCTGATCTCCATCCAGGGCGGCGACGGGCACTGGGTCGGGTCCTGCTGCGAGACTCACCGGCTGGCCATGGTGCGCGCCCTGGAGCATGCCGGCGCTCTGCTGATCGGCGGCGAGAGCTTCCTTGAGGAGGTTTGCGAGCGCCTGGGCGTCGCGCGCGAGCTTTTCACCATCGTGCCGGGTGCGGTGGACACCGCCAGGTTCCATCCTCGCCAGGGGGGGGAGGGCGATCCGCTCGCCATCCTGTACCACGGCCGGGTCGACCGGCGCAAAGGCGTGCTCGACTTCATTGAGGCGCTGCATCGGCTGGACCGGCCCGAGCTGGCCTGGCGCGCCACCATCTCCGGCATCGGTCCGGACGTGGAGCCGGCCCGCGCCCTGGCGGCCGAGCGGGGTCTTGGCGAGGGGCGTCTGCGCTTTCTCGGCTACGTGGCCTACGACGACGCGCCGGCGATCTATCGCGACCACGACCTGTTCGCCTCGCCGACCTACTCGGAGGGTTTCTCCAACACCATCCTAGAGGCGATGGCCTCCGGGTTGCCGGTCGTATCCTGCCGGGCGGTGGGCGTCACCGACTGCCTGCGCGACGACGACAACGGCCTGCTTGTGGAGCCCGGCGACGTTGAGGCTCAGGTTGCGGCGATCGAGCGGCTGCTGGGCGACAAGTCCTTGCGCACGCGTCTGGCCCGTCACGCGCTGACGGAGTGCCGTGCGACCTACAGCTGGACAGCGGTCGGGCGCGAGATCATGGCCGTCTACGCCCGCCTCGCCGGTCAGTCGCCCCTCACCGGCTTCGAAGCGTCGCTGCCGATGACGCCCTGTCGGTTTCGCGAGGCGCCGCACCTGCTGTGACCGGCCGCCTGCTCGCCCTCTCACCTCACCTGGACGATGCGATCTTCTCCGCAGGCGGCGCCCTGGCCGCGCGGGCGCAGGCAGGCTGGAAGGTGACGGTCGCCACCCTGTTCACCGGCAATGTCGACGCCCCCTGCGGCTTTGCGCTGGCCTGCCAGCTCGACAAGGGATGCGGTCCCGAGGTCGACTACATGGCGCTGCGCTGCGCCGAGGACGTCCGCGCCTGCGCCGTGCTGGGCGTGGAGCCTGTCCATGTGCCGCTGTTGGAGGCGCCGCACCGTGGCTATGGCAGCGCCGCCGAGCTTTTCGGCCCTGTGCACGAGGATGATCCTGTGCGCCAGCCCCTGGCGGAGGCGCTTGTCGCGCTGCTCGTCGCCCATGGGCCGGATGAGGTGTGGGCGCCGTGCGCGCTGGGCGGCCACGTCGATCATGTGCTGGTCCATCAGGTGGTGCGCGAGCTTGCGTCCGCACCCGCGCGGATCTGGTGGACCGACTGGCCCTATGCCGACCGTCCCGCGCCCGCAGACCCGCAGGCCGACACCGTGGCGCAGCTGCCATGGGTCGAGAAGGCGCTCGATCCTGGCGCGCGGGCGCGCAAGGCGGACGCCTGCGCCGCCTACGCCTCCCAGCTCGGTTTCCAGTTCGGCGGCGAGGCGGCGCTGCGCCAGCGCGTGCTCGCCCAGCCCAATGAGCGGTTCGCCGTGCAGGTGGCGCCATGACGCCAGGGGCTGTGCTGGTGACCGGAGGGGCGGGCTACATCGGTTCCCACGTGGTCTCGGCCCTTCTGGATCAGGGCTGGAGGCCGACGATCCTGGACGACCTCTCCACCGGCCGGCGCGAGGCGATCCCGCCAGGCGTACCGCTGGTGCAGGGCGACGTGGGCGACGTCGACCTGCTCGACGCCCTCTTGGCGCGACTGCAGCCGACGGCCGTCATGCACTTTGCGGGCTCGACTTCTGCGCCGGGCTCCATGGTCGATCC
>CAXTRP010000259.1:0-5118 GCA_964246615.1 uncultured Caulobacteraceae bacterium
GCGCTGGGCTCAGGCGGCATGCCTTTCTACACCTACGGGCTTTTTTCCCAGGCGCTGATCCATACCTACGGCTGGACGACCACGGGCGCTCAGAGCGGCCTGTTCGTCTTCTTCCTGACCAACATGGCGCTAATACCGCTGGTGGGCTGGCTGGCCGATCGCTTCGGCGCCAAGCCCGTGGCGATGATATCCCTCGTCCTGTTCAGCTTCAGCTTCATGTCCCTGGGCCTGCTGGACGGTCGGCTAGCCACCTTCAGGCTCCTCTGGTTCCTGATCGCCGCGACCGGAACCGGAACCATGATCGTGACATGGACCCGAGTCATCAGCGCCAACTTTGTGGCCGCACGCGGCTTGGCGCTTGGCGTCGCCTTCTTAGGAACGGGCCTTGCCGGCGTTTTCTGCCCGCCTCTGGCGGCTCATCTGATCAGCACCGCGGGTTGGCGCGCCAGCTATGTCTTCTTGGGTTTAATGCCGCTCTGCATCGCCCTGCCGCTCGCGGCCTTTCTCCTGAAGCCTGAGCTCAGGCTGAAGCCGGGGGCGGACGTGGCTTCGAAGGAGCTAGACGGCGCCTCCATACGGCAGGCGTTGGGCGGCGCTCGGTTCTGGCTGATTGCCGGCAGCTTCCTGATGGTCGCGGTCGCACAATCGGGCGTGGTGCCCAACCTGATCAGGATCCTGACCAGCGCCGGACGGTCTTCGGCAGACGCCACTCTAGCCACCAGCCTGATCGGCGGCAGCGTGATTCTGGGGCGACTTGCGTGCGGGGTCCTGCTGGATCGTCTGTGGGCGCCCATGGTCGGCTTTATCTTCCTGATCATCGCCGCATCAGCCTGCACGATGTTGGCGCCAAGCCACATCAGCCTGGTCCTAGCTGCCGCCGCCGGCGTGCTGGCGGGCTTCTCCAGCGGCGCGGAAGGTGACCTGCTTCCCTACTTGGTCAGCCGCTACTTCGGACTTCGGCATTATGGAGCGCTTCTCGGCATCGCCTCCAGCCTATTCTTCCTCGGCGCGAGCCTGAGCAGCGTCGCCCTGGCGTACGTATTTGACGCGACCGGACATTATGGGCCCGGTCTGCTGGGATCGGCGCTCCTCCTGGCCACAAGCGCCGGCGCCCTTCTGCTGCTTGGCCGCTACCCGCGCTGGTCCGCGCCGATAGACGCGAAGATCAGCGCAGATTGCGCAACTCCGTCGTGAGCACCTTGCCGCTCGCGTTTCGGGGGAGCGCTTCGACCTCCACCACCTACTTCGGCGTCTTATAGGCCGCCAGATTGTCAGCGTAGAAGGGGGGTAACGCCATAGGACGAGCAGCAACATACGCCAGGCGAACACAAGAGAAACACCAGGCGGGCCTTGTCAGGCCGACCTTTACCCTTCTTAAATCGGGCGGTAACCGCGCTCCCCTACTCGGCTGCGCATGCCTTTCAGGAAGAGACCTAAGCGACCGTCGGACCCGTTTCGCTGGTTCACAGGCTTTTTCAGCCCAACCTATACCTGCAGCTAACCGGGTTGTAACCGCCCTGCCCTACCCGGCCCGTCATGCCTCGTCGGAAAACGCCTAAGCCGCCGCCTGACCCGTTCCGCTTGTTCGACAGCTCACCCGAGGTGATCCGGCTGGTGGTGATGATGTATGTCGCTATCCGCTGTCGCTACGCAATGTCGAGGACCTGCTGCATGAGCGCGGCATCGACATCTGCCATCTGTGGACGCCCCGGAGAGCGCAGGCGCTAAGTTGAGCTGGCGGCAAGTCGATCGCTGCCATCTGTCCGGCCTGTCGTGCAGGGCCATGCTGCTGGCCTGTATGGGAGTTCGCAGGCTGGATCCACATCACGAGAACGTGCACTTGGCACGATGGCAGATCCTGGTTTTCCAGCCCCGTTCTTCAACTGTTGCTCCATACTCTCCTTCGCTCGACTACGCTCCCGACAACCCCACAGCTGCGACGGTCATGCCGCCGCGGCTGGAGCTCGATACTCTTCGTTTTTGGTCCGCACCGCCCAGACGATCCGCGCCATCTTGTTGGCCAGCGCCACGGCGACCAACATCGGCGGCCTTCACGTCAGCATCTGCGCAAGCCAAGGATTTTGACGTGTGCCTCGGAGGCGCTCGGCGTCGTGACCCGCCCCGAGTTTGCCGGAGGCCGATTTGTTTGAGTCCTACGCGGCGATCGGCAAGGCCTCAAGCTGTGCGGAGTAGGCCGCCTCGGCCTCGGCGGGTGGCATGTTGCCGATGGGCGCGAGCAGGCGGCGGGTGTTGGACCAGTCGACCCACTCGAGGGTGGCGAACTCCACGGCCTCGAACGCGCGCCATGGTCCGCGCCGGTGGATGACCTCGGCCTTGATCCAGCGGGCGCGGCGCGGCCTTGTCGCTGACGCTCGTGCGCATCGTTTTGGCCCGTATGACCCCCTGGAGGCTCATTTCACCCATCAGCCGCTCCACGGTGCAGCAGGTCAGGGCTCAGGCCGCCGCTTAGATACCCATGGCGCGCACCGGTTCGGCCGCGGAGGACGCGAAAGCCGCCCTCTTCCTCGCCTCGGATGACGCCTCCTACGTGACGGGGGTCGAACTCAGGGTCGATGGAGGTTGGGCGCAGATCTGACGAGGCCAGCCTTGGGCCGCAGCCCGTTCCTGCCCAACCCTATCGCCAGGGCCGCTGACGAGGTGCAGCGGCCACGGTCCTCATGGGGCCATGTTACCGGTCACCATCTCACCGGCGGCTCGGGCCGCCCGCTTCCCGGCACCAATATCAGAGAAGAGCAGGGCGTGCGGCCCGCGCTCCGCGCCCATAGGCCAATGGCTCCGGCTCAGATTTTTCGGGTGAGCCGCCGACCGGCTTCGCCGTTTAGCGGACGACAGGCATCGCGCTTGCGGCGTCGCCACGCTCCCGCGACGCAACAAAGCCATCGGGCCCCACCCCGATCACGAGGTCGTCCTCGCCGTCGACCAGGGTTCGCCAGTCCACCCCGTTGTCAGCGAAGCGGAAGTCCACCCCTGCGCGCAGCGCGTCCTCAGCCAAAGCCGTCGGGCCGCAGACTGAGGTCACGGCGCCGCCGAAGAGGTCGAGCGTCGAGCGGCGCTCGCCACCCATGTCGATCCAGGCGTGGGGGAAGCGCGTGCCCACCTGCGCCCTCAGCGCCTCCACCGTGTCGCCCGCGTCGTAGCGGTAGCGCATCAGGAGCTCGCCGCCGTCGCGCAGCCGCCCGTACGCCTCGCTGTTGGCGTCCGTGCATATGCCGAAGCGCAGCTCATAGTCGCTACGGAGCTGGGCCTGGGCGGCGTTGCGGACCGCCACGGGCCGCCGGTCCCCTTCGTAGCCGTCCAGCAGATCGGGCGCGGCCTCGCCCTGCGCCGCCAGCGCCAGCCTCCAGGCGAGGTTGTGGGCGTCCGCCAGGCCGGTGTTCCCGTTCAGTCCGCCCCAGGGCGGCATGATGTGGGCGGCGTCGCCCACTAGAAATACGCGCCCTTCGCGATATCGCTCGGCCACGCGGTCCGCCGCTGTCCAAGTCCCGCGGTGGCGCACCGCCAGCTCGACGTCATCGCCGATCGCGGCGCGCAACCGCGCGACGAGCTCGGCCTCCGACCAGCCGTCAGGGTCCTCAACCTCGGGATTGTAGATAAGGTGGAACGACCACTTCGTCGTGTTGTTCATGGACAGGAACAAGCCTTGCACGCGCTCGTTCGCCACTTCGCACTGACTGAAGGTGCGGCCCTGCACCCGTTCGGCTAAATCCGCTTGGAAGAAGACGTTAAGGTAGTGGCGCGCTGCGCCGCCTCCCTTGCGCCCGATCTGCAAGTCGCGGCGCACGGGACCGCGCGAGCCATCGGCGGCGACGAGAAAGCTGGCGTGGACGGTCTGCTCGACGCCGCCCGCGTCCTTGATCCTCGCCTGAACGCCGCTGCTGTCCTGCTCGAAGCCGACGAGTTCGCAGCCGAAGCGAACGTCCCCGCCCCGTTCCTCCAGCGCCCGGCGCAGGATCGGCTCCACCGCCGTCTGGGGGCAGGCGACCATCTTGCATGGGGACGGGTCGTCCCCCGTCAGGACGCGCACCTCGGGAATGGGCAGCGCGTCCGAAGACAGCAGGGTGGCGCCCCGCCTTGCGCCCCCAAACACGCCCTGTTCCCAGGCCTTCTCGGCCGCCTCCTCAATGGCATCCTGCAGCCCAAGCTGGCGGAACAGCTCCAGGCTGCGGACCGCCCAGCCTCGTGCCCGTGGCAGCGGCGACGCCATACGCTCACGCTCGATGAGGATAAAGGGCGTCCCATGGTGCTGGAGAAACAGGGCCGTCGTCAGTCCCACCAGGCCGCCGCCGACCACGAGCACGGGCGTGTCCTGTACGGTGGGCGTCATCCTGCTTATCCTATTGTGCGAGATGCAGCCTAACGCTCCTTATCAATGATAAGTTCCGGAAGGTGAGTAAGCTCAGCCGTGACACCGTGGTGGCCGAGGCGCTGGCCGTGCTGGACGAGAAGGGGCTCGCCGGCGTGACCACACGCGCGCTGGCGCGGCGGCTCGGGGTGGAGCAGCCCGCGCTCTACTGGCACTTCCCAAACAAGGCCGCGCTGCTGGAGGCCATGGCGGATGTGGCTGTGCGCCCGCACGCCTTGCGCATAGCGCCAGCGCCGCCAGGCGACTGCGACTGGCGAGCGTGGTTCGTCGACAATACGCGCAGTTTCCGCCACACGCTCCTGGCGCACCGGGAGGGCGCGCGGCTGCACGCGGGCAGCCGCCCGGGAGGCGACGCCGCACGTCAGATCGAGGAGAGGGTCGGTTTCCTTAAGGCGTCAGGCTTCGCTGAAGCGGACGCCGTCATGGCGCTGCTCAGCGCCGGGCGCTTCACGCTCGGCTGCGTGCTGGAGGAACAGGCCGACCAGGAGGCGGGCGGTCCGCAAGGGCGGCCCGACACGCTCGCCGCGACCGGGCGATCCGTGCCCTCGCATGCAGCGGCCTTCGAGGCTGGTTTGGACATGCTGGTCGAAGGTTTCGCCCGCCGTCTGACCGATGCGGCTTTGAGAGCGCCGAGCCTCAGTCAGAAGTGAACTTGGCGGCTACCGCGCACCGCCGCTGACGCTTTGCACTGTAGGCGTTCCTCAAAGTGAGAGTGCGAGCGATCGCAGAACGGA
>CAXTRP010000260.1:0-2520 GCA_964246615.1 uncultured Caulobacteraceae bacterium
GCGCCCTTAGCCGCCATTCCGCTTGCGCCATAAAGGCGACGTTGGTCGGCGCTTGAAGCGCCGATTGGCGTAGGAAGGTCCACAACCGTCAACGTGCTTGACCGATCGCTGCAACCCCGGCGATACTCACCGGAGCTGAGGTTGGAAAGGGCAGAATGTTCGCGCTGTTCGACAAGGATTGCGACTTGGTCGGCTGGATAGAGCCGGGACGACACCTTTTTGATGCCGACATGAATTGGCTCGCGTACATCAGTGGCGGACAGGCCTGGTCGGCAGAAAGCGGGAATTGGCTTGGGGCGGCTCCAGGCCTTCTGCTTCTCGATCAATCAGGACAGCCAGTCGCGTGGAACCCCAAAGAACAAGTCACAGGAACAGCGCGTCCCGCTCGGCCAGCACGTGCGGCCCGAGCTGCACGCCCCGCCAGACCCGCTCGACCAGCTAGGCCAGCGCGTCCAGCCGGCCGGCCACGCCGGCGGGGGGGTGGTCTCAAATAACTTTCTGGGCGTGGTTGGCGCAGTAGCTATCGCCGGCGAGACCCGCCCATATCGAACTCCAGCTCGCCTCCAACGATCAGACAAATCCGACGAGCTTGACCGGCCAGTCGGTCCTAATTCTTATGTGAACTTGGGAACATCAGCTTAGAGGCGCTGTCCCTAACGGCATTATCCGCTACACCAAAGGACTGCACGCTCATCTTCGACGAGTCGTTGGAGCGGTAATACCGGGCTGAGACGGCGACCACATGCAAGGTAGCGCCCTTTCATACCCTGTATAAGGAACGCCAGGTCACGCCTGTGTTTGGCCGATTGCTTTGCCCAGTCGGCGTGATCGATCGACGAAGGAGATGGATAGCGTTCGGGGTGACTGTGCCACTCCCCAAGATAGGTCACGGTCTCCCCCGACGCCCTCCAGGCTCGATTTGCAATCTGCTGGTGGCCTGACGCCGCCCGCCAGAAACGGGTGGAGCTGAAGCGATCCTCCGCCTGTGGCGGCGTTGCCTGCACGATATGCAGATAGTCGCCGCGAATGGAGCCGAGGAAAATGCCGCCAACCTCATGCCTGAAGTGGGCGTCTTCAGCCGTTCGGCGAACTGTCTCGAGGACGGACTTGTCGACCAGGACGCCCTTCATTCCGCGCCAACGGGGGTGTCACCACAGGCCGGGCACGCCGCATCGCGGCCCCAGCTCCTGTCCTTGATGGCAACGGTCTCGGCGAAAGACAGCAGGCGCGTTCGGGTGCGTGGCCCGGGCTCCGCGGGGGCGGCGGACCACTCCAACGCAGCCTGCAGCGCCAAGGCGGCGGCCATGGCCGGAGCGGTCGCTGCATAGGGGATATAGGCGCCGTCGCCACAGGTCGCCGGGACCCTCTCCGTTTGAACGCCGGGCTTTATAGGGTTGGCTTTGAAATTCCCATGGCCGGGCCGCAGGCACTTCAGGCAGGCGTGGTTCGTGCCGGTGACCAGGATGGTCTGTACGGCGAGACCGTTCCCATGAACCGCGGCATGTATCATCGGCGGAAAGGCGCGTGTTCGGCGGACCTCCGTGGCGTGCGCGTTTAAACGGAGCGCCAGAGGATTGTAGCCCGAGGCTTCGATAATAAGGTCGAAGCCGCCCAGCAGCGGCAGACAACCCAGAACGCTCTGCGGTATCGCCTTAACGGTCACGCTCGGGTGGAAGCGCTTCGCCTCCGCGGCGATGGCCTCGACCTTCGGCTTGCCCAGCGCCTCGAAGCCCAACACATGCCGGCCCAGGTTCTCTTCGGTCAAGAAGTCAGGGTCGATCAGGCAGAGCGGGTTCTCCGAGCCCCCGGCGCCGCAGCGAACCAGATCCAGGGCGAGACGCCCGCCGATCGCGCCGGCACCGATCACCGCGACCTTCAAGCTGGTCAGGCCAGACGGCACGGCCAACCTCGCATTGACGAGGTCGAGCCTCGCCATGGATTTCAGGTCGTAGCGCTTCAAGGTCATCTTCTCAGGATGGCTTTCTATCCAGGCCGTTCGGCGTTGCGGTGGTGCGTTCCGGAACGCGGCCGCCTCCACCGTCGGCCATTCGAACCGAGCAGCGATCGACCCGTTGGGTGCGATCACCGCCACGAGGCCGCCACCTGCAACTTCTGCGGCGGTCAACCGGATGAGATCAGCCGGGGCGATGAACTCGGCGATCCAGCGCTTGAAGCTGGCCCATGAGCCGCCCGCCCATCTCCCCTCCGTCACGACGAGCGGGACCTCCGTCCGGATCACCATGACCGGTAGGGGCTTGCTCCGCTTGAGGCGGCCCGACCAGGCCTTCACCGTGTTCGGCGTCGCTACCAGCAGATCGGCGTCAGCATCGGTACGGCTATAAAGGCCGGCTACGCCCGCAAAGTCGTTGGGCAGGTCCGCCTTAAGGGTGAGGCCGGAGTTCCAGTAGCTGATGAATTCCCGATAGCGGTCGTCGATCGGGTTGCTATGCAGCACCAGGTCGAGGGTCGCCTGCACGTTGGCCAGGCAGCGCAGGATAGCGGCCCCTGCATGGTAGATGT
>CAXTRP010000260.1:2530-5091 GCA_964246615.1 uncultured Caulobacteraceae bacterium
GTCGTATTCCTCGAAGGCGGTCGTCGTGTAGCAGAGGTCGCCGCCGACATCGACATGGGCCCCGATGCGGTCGCTGATCGCGTCGTCCAGCACCCGGACCTTGGGCGAGGTGATCAGCAGTGGATCGGGGATCCAAAGCTCGATCCGCACCGAGAGCGAGCCCGATCTGATTGTGCCATGATAAACCGGAGCGCCGCGCGCGGTGCCGGTCTGGCGGAAGCCCTGCGATTTCAGCGTGACGTGGATGGAGCCGCGAGCGATCTCCTCAAGGGTCGCGCTCAACCGGAGGTCGAAGTCCCGACTTTCGGTGACGGGGCGCGTGCTGGCGCGGTGCTGCGGATCTGCTGGATGGTCGCCGTCGCCGACACCAGGGTAACGTCGTTCGGCATGCGGGGGCCGAAGAGCTTGCGCAGCCGCTGGACGACCCCAACGGCCGTGGTCTCGCTCTTCATGGCCGCCTTCATCTCGGACGCGAGGAGACGGGCGCCGAGTTCAAACTGATTGCGTTCGTCCGTGCCCCACTCCCCGTTCAGCATACTGTCTCCCACCACCGGGTTGTACACCGGCGAGGCGAGCTTGACCGCCAGGGCGCAGGCCACCACCAGCAAGCCGTCGTCGTCGCGGTTGGGCAGGGGCGGGGTGTTCGCCTGGTCCAGCGCTTCCACCGCGCAGACCATCAGTGCAAGCGAGCTCAGGCGGCACGCATCCCAACGCTGATCGCGCCAGGCCTTTAGATAGCGGACGATCCGGCGAAGGTCGGTCCAGCTCTTGTGGCGCTTGATGGCGTCTAGGAACCAATCCTCGAGCTGCAGGGGATCCGACTGCTCCCAGCCCTTCTTTCGGTGGGCGACGTAGACTTCATCGGGATTTAGGCGGAGGAAATAGGTGGCCGGGTCGTAGGTCGCGGAGTCCGCCGCCACCATTGACTTGGCCATCGCCCGTTCCAAAAGCGCCACCTTCGCGTCGGGAACGGCGTAGATGTTCAGGTCGATGTGGGCTTCTTCATCGATCACCAGCCGGATGCAGATGTTCTTGCTGATGTCTATGGTCCAGCCCTCGGCCTCGCAGAGCGTGCCCAGGATGGTTTCGACGATCGCGTAAAGCGCCGTCGATGCGACCGCGGGGTGCGCGCCTTCTATAATCGACATCGGCAGGTACATGCCCTCGTCGAGGTCGATCTGTTGCCCAACGCGGGCGGGCTGGTTCAGCGTGTCGTATACCCACGAGCCCTGCGTCCTGAACCGCGGGCTGAGCGAGGTGTCCTTGCGATCGGCGAACTTGGCTCGGGCGAGGTAGCCTGCGCTGTAGTATTCACCGCCAGGCGCGTACTCGCTCGCCTTCGCGAGGCCGGCCCGCAAGGACGCGCGTACGAGCTTTCGCGCCCGCTCCAGCTTTTCGCGTTGATTGTCGTTCAGAACCAACGACGTTTTTAGGCACGGTTGCGGCGCAGGCTGATAAAAAAGCTTGTGCGCATTATACATCTTGTGCCCCTCGGAGCCCCACCCACATGATCTGGTGTGTCTTGGCAAAGGTTCAAGAGTTGAGATGAACGCAATCTGGCCCTGGCAGCGCTGGCTTTATCTCGCCGCGTCGATCTGCGGCCTGGCCGCGCTCGCCGCATTTCTCCTCGATCCGAACCACGCCTGGAACGCGAAGCATCTCTGGAGCGCGATCAAGACGGGGAGCTCCGTCGGGATGACGATCTGCGGCATAATCGTCGCCACGCCAGCCTGGCGTCTCCTCTGGGTCCTGCCGGGGATGCTCCGTAAGCTTCCGTTGCTCGATGGCCGCTGGCGGGGCATCCAGTCATCGAACTGGCCGGTGATCGAGGCGATGAAGAACCACGCCAAGGCGCCCAGCGCCGGCATTGACGTAGACAACGCTGGGACGGCCCTGCCGGGTCTGTTGGACACGCAGATTGAGGTCGAGATCCGGACTACCTTCTTCAACATCAGGATGGATCTATTAAGCGTGGTAACGAGGTACCAGAACTCCGTCCTGAAGGCGGCGGTCCTGGCCCCGGAGACCGAGATTGCGCGGGGCCGCCTGACCTACGTGTTCGAAGGCCGCGTGCCCCGTCCGCAGTCCACGGACGTCGAGCGGTTCGACGGCGCAGCCGAGCTCGAGATCTATGTGCCGGATGCCGGCGAGCTGGAGCTCAAGGGCAAGGTCTGGACCAACCGCAATTGGCCGAAAGGTTTAAACACCGCTGGAGTGATTGAGTTGAAGCGCGTGGAGAGTTGGGTAGTCCCTTCGTTCCTGCGGTTCGGAAGAGCGCAACGCGGCACGCCATAGCGCGGCTCACCAAACGTCCGCGAACGAGACCGGGCTCAAGGTTTCTTTCTCGCGCAGCCCCGCTTCATGACGCCGCCCAGGGCAGGTGCCGACAAGCAGACTCTTCCAGCGGCGGCTCTGAGCCATCCACTGCCGAAGAGGCCAGTCGTGATAAGCCTAGAGCGAACGGTGGGAGGGCAGGCTTAGGTCAGCGCCCGTTTGGGGCTGTCGCGGCGGCTAAGTCGCTGCGGATCACCTCGGTGTTAAGCACGGTCGGTGCGAGACTG
>CAXTRP010000261.1:0-5075 GCA_964246615.1 uncultured Caulobacteraceae bacterium
TGGTGGGGGAAGTAGGACTCGAACCTACGAAGGCGTAGCCAGCGGATTTACAGTCCGCCCCCTTTGCCGCTCGGGACATTCCCCCAGGCGCGTCGAGGACCGCGAACCAAGCTCGCGTCCTGCGCCTCAGCCGTTGTACAACGGAGAGGCGAAGGGCGGCCCGGTCAGGCTCCCGAAACGGAGGGCGTGTTATAGTGGGCTCATTCCCCAAAGGCAACGACCGCCGGACGCCTCGCCCAAGCGCTGAACGGGGCGCCTCGCACGGCCGTCGTCGAGACGAAGCCGCAGGCGGTCCAGAGTGGCTGTGGGGTCGCCATGCGGTAGACGCGGCGGTGGCCAACCCGCGTCGGGCAGGGCTCCGGCGGCTGCTGTCGGTCCCCGGCAAGGCCACCCACCTGGAGGTGGGGCTAGGTGCGCGGGGGCTGCGCGTGGAGTGGGTGGACACCAGCGAGATTGCGAAGATGCTGCCTGCAGGAGCCGTACATCAAGGTATAGCTCTCTTCACCGATCCTTTGGAGCCCGTAAGCCTGGAAGACCTGGCCGACCCGGCGGAGGGCGTGCTGGTCTTGCTTGACCAAGTCGCCGACCCCCAGAACGTGGGCTCCATCCTGAGGTCGGCAGCGGCTTTCGGCGCGCGCGGGGTGATTCTGCAGGATCGGCGCGCACCTGCCCTCTCAGGCGTCCTCGCCAAGGCTGCGGCAGGGGCGGTGGACCAGACGCCGTGCGCGCGGGTGGTGAACCTGTCGCGGGCGCTGGAGACGCTGGCCGAGATGGGATGGCGCGCGGTAGGGCTTGCGGGTGAAGCGGACACGCCGCTGGACCAGGCTTTCGACGGCGGCCCCGTGGTGTTGGTGTTGGGGTCCGAGGGCGAAGGCTTGCGGCGTCTCATTTCGGAACACTGTGATGTGATGGTGTCCATTCCCATGCCCGGAGGGTTTGAGAGCCTGAACGTTTCGACCGCGGCGGCGATCGCCCTATATGAGGCGAGCCGCAAACGCAGCGTACGCCCCTGAGGCGAACGGGCTTGCAGTTCGCTCTGGCGCCGGGTTTGCTCAACGAAGCGTAACCGTTCCAAAGTGGACAGCAACGCGGCGTGCCGAGGCGGATATGACCAAACGGATGATCAGCACGGGGGCGCGGCTCGCTGCGCTCGCGCTCACCACCACCTGCGCGTTCGGCCTGGCGGCGTGTGAGGAGCACCCCTACCCCTCAGCCGCTCCGCGCGAGGGCACCGCCGCACCGCGGCCCGACGACTCGACCCTGGCAGGCGCCCCGACCGTCCCGAGAGGTTACCAAGCCAGCCCTACCACACGCAGCCCGGCGCTCTATCCGCCCTCAGGTTCGGGCTACCCACCTCCGGCTTACGCCCAGAACGGCTATCCGCCCGCGCCGGGCTACGGTCCGCCTCCGGCCGGCTACCCGCCTGGCTATGGCCATCGCGACACCAACGGCGCACCGCCCGAGATCGTCACCATGCAGCCGATCCCCAATCCGCCGGAGCGGCCACGTCGCTTCGAGCACCATTATGGCCGGGGCCACCATCACCGTCATGGCGGGATGAGCCGCTACACGCCCACGATCCACGCGATGCGTGGCGTAGTTCACCACCATCACCATCGTCATACTACGGCCTCCCGCTACGCCGTCGCGCCGCAGCCCATGGCGCCGCGACCTCATCATCATGCGCCTGTCGCGGTTGTTCCGGTGCATAGGCACGCGCCGGCGCCGGCTTCGGCCGCCGGACACGCCGCTCCCAGAACGCCCGCGCCGATAGCGCCGGTCGGATCTCAACTGACCAAGCCGCAGCCGCTGGATCACCAACGTCATCATCACCACGCGACCGAAGCGGGTTCAGCTGCGGCGGCCTCGGGCGGTCCGACCAACGCTGTGGCGTCAAACACCACCGCCGCAACCAATTCCGAGGCGGCGAATACTACGAGCGGGCCGTCGGAGGCGGATCGTTACAAGACGCTGGTGCAGATCCTGCGCGATGTGTTCGCCAATTCCGATCTGCTGTCCGCCCCGTCGCACATGGAGGCGAACCAGCCGGCCACGGTGACCCTGACTCTACCTGCAGAGTTCGCCCAGATGGCCCGCGCCGAAGCCGCCAAGGAAAACCTGACGGCAGCGGTCATGACCATGAACCTGATCGGGGTGCTTTCAGGCGACGGCTACACCATCGTGCCGGCCGAAGCCCAGAGCCTGCCCCTGACGCTGGACACCCCCACGGTGTTCCAATGGAAGGTGACGCCGACGGGTGCGGCACGCGCCGCATTGAAGGCCTCCGTACGGGCGGAGGCGGTCGGCGACGGTCACAGCCTGGCGCTCGGGGACAAGTCCACAGGCTCAGGCTCGGCCACCGGCCGGGTAGTGGGCTTCGGCCTGCTGGCCCTGATCGCCCTGGTCCTGCTCGGCTGGGCAGCCCAACGTCGCCGGCCCGTCGCCGCAGGCGCCACCAAGCCTCGTGCTTCGCACACGAACGGGGTCAACTGACCGTTGCACACCTGACGACCTGACGCACGATGTGGGCGGAGCGACGGTGAGTTGCTCCGCCCTCACCTGTTCGGGGCCACGTCTCACACCGGCAGAACGCCGCCACGTTTGACCTCTTCAAGGACGGTGTAGGTGCGCGTTTCCCTCACCCCTGGCAGGCGGACCAGCAACTCGCCGAGAAAGGCGCGGTAGTCGCCCATGTCTCGCAGCCTGGCCTTGATCAGGTAGTCGAAGCCGCCGGCCACCATGTGGCACTCGATCACCTCCGGCGTGCGGCGGGCCGCCTCTGCAAAGGCGTCGAAGACATCGGGCGTCGTGCGGTCGAGCACCACTTCCACGAACACCAGCAGCGCCCGATCGACCTTGTCTGGATCGATCTCCACCCTGTAGCCCAAGATCACCCCGCGCTCGCGAAGCTTGCGCACGCGATCGTGGGCGGCGGCGGCTGACAGGTTGGCGCGGCGAGCGAGTTCCTGGTTGGTCATGCGCCCATCCGCCTGCAGCAGGCGGAGCAGGCGACGATCCGCTTCATCCAGCATCCGCCAGTCCTTCGATCATAGTGCGCCCGGAAAGCGGGATCATCGGCCAACCCGCCTTTGATGCGAAGCACCTTCAGCGCTCTTGTCCGTATAACGAAGGAGTTGCGTCCGTCGCAGCGTTCGGGAACTCGCCATGACCGCCTTGCAGGACTGGGACGCTCTGGACGCCCGTAAGCACCAGGACGAAGCCGAAGCGGTCGCCGGTCTTTTGGCCGCCTGTCCGCTTGACGACACCGCCCGCGCCCTGGTGCACGCCGACGCCGAGACCCTCGTGCGCGCAGCGCGTCGTTCCACCAAGCGCCAGGGCGTGGTGGAGAGCTTTCTGCAGGAGTTCTCGCTCGGCACCAAGGAAGGCTTGGCGCTGATGTGTCTGGCCGAAGCGCTGCTGCGCACGCCGGACCAGGACACCCGCGACAAGCTGATCGCCGAGAAGATCGGCTCCGCCGACTGGGCCTCACACCTCGGCCAGTCAGACAGCCTGTTCGTCAACGCCTCCACCTGGGGCCTGATGCTCACGGGCAAGCTGGTGGACGTGGACGAAGAGGCCAGGCGCGACGTGGGCGGCTTCGTGCGCCGCTTGGCGGGGCGGCTGGGCGAGCCGGTGGTGCGCCAGGCGGTCGGCGCCGCGGTCCGCATCATGGGTGAGCAGTTCGTGCTCGGCCGCACCATAGAGGACGCCCTGAAGCGCGCGCGCAGGGAAGGCGCGCTCTGCTCATTTGACATGCTGGGCGAGGGCGCGCGGACCGCCGCCGACGCCGAGCGCTACGAGCGCCTTTATACGAGCGCCATCCAGACCGTGGGCAAGGCCGCGGCCGGCGCCGGGCCGGAGCGCGGCCATGGCGTGTCGGTCAAGCTGTCGGCGCTCTGCCCCCGCTACGAGGCCACGCAGGAGGCCCGAGTGTGGGCGGAACTCTATCCGCGGATCAAGCGGCTGGCTGTGCTGGCCGCGCGCTTCGACCTCAATCTCGCCCTGGACGCGGAGGAGGCCGACCGGCTGGTGCTGTCGCTGAAGCTTCTGGAGCGGCTCGCCAACGAGGAGGAGCTGGGCGCCTGGACGGGTCTCGGAGTGGTGATCCAGGCCTATCAAAAACGCGCGGTGGAGGTGGTGGAGCGGGTGGCGACCCTGGCCCGCAACTCCGGCCGGCGGATCATGGTGCGCCTGGTGAAGGGCGCCTATTGGGACAGCGAGATCAAGCGCGCCCAGGTGGCGGGGCGGCCGGGCTATCCCGTCTACACCACCAAGGCCGCCACAGACCTCTCCTACCTCGTGGCGGCCAAGGCGCTGATCGCGGCTTCGCCGGCGCTGTACCCGCAGTTCGCGACCCACAACGCCCATACCCTGGCGGCGGTGCGCCACATGGCGGCGGAGGCGGGCGTGCAGATCGAGCACCAGCGCCTGCATGGCATGGGCGAGGCGCTGTACGGCGCCGCCTACACCCGCTTCGGCAACGAGATGGTGCTGCGCGCCTATGCCCCGGTGGGCGGTCACGAGGACCTGCTGCCCTACCTGGTGCGCCGGCTGCTGGAAAACGGGGCCAACACCTCCTTCGTCCACGCCTTGCTGGACGATCGGGTGCCGGCGAAGCTGGTGGTCAGCGACCCCATCTCCGCAGTGGAGAGCCACCCCGGACCCCACGCCAAGATCCCCCTGCCCCGCGACCTCTACGGCCCGGCGCGGCTCAATGCGCTTGGGCGCGACCTCTCGGTCAGGAGCGAGCGCGAGCGGCTGGCCGACGCCGCCGCGGCGCTGGCGTCGGAGCGGCTGGAAGCCGGTCCGATCTTGGGCGGCAAGCTCCAGGCGGGTGCAGGAGCGCACCTCGCCTTGAGCCCGGCCGACCGCGACCGCGTGCTGGGCGGGGTCTCGGAAGCCACGGCGCAGGACATCGACCTGGCCTTCCGCCTCGCCCGCAAGGCTCAGCCGGCCTGGGATCGCACCGGCGGCCCGGCGCGCGCGCGGGTGCTCCGGGCCATGGGCGGAGCGCTTGAGGCCGACATGGACCGGCTGGTGGCCCTACTGGCGGCGGAGGGCGGCAAGACGCTCAA
>CAXTRP010000262.1:0-5074 GCA_964246615.1 uncultured Caulobacteraceae bacterium
GCATCGATGGCACGTTGCGGGCGGTGAAGATGCTCAGGCCAAGTCCGACCACAACGAAGAAGACCAGATAGGCGACCATGCGATGGTCGAATTGCACCGCCGCCTGGCTGTGCACCAGCGTCGCCCACAGTCCATGTCCCTGCGCGCCGGAGGCGGCGTAGCCTCGCGGCACAAAGCGCCCGTTCATCAGGGGCCAGTCGTTGTAGACCAGGCCGGCGTGATTGCCGGCGACAAGACCGCCCAGCAGCATCTGCACGAAGATCAGAATCGTAAGCGCGCTCGCCCACCCGATCCAGCTCGGCGGTGCATAGTGGTCGCCGCCCCGAGGCCGTCCGCTCCAGGCCTCCCAGCCGGTCCACACCGCCAGGGCGTAGATCGCCAGCGCCAGACCAAGGTGCGTAGCCAGCCGTTCCGGCGCCACATAGACGCGCGCCTCCAGCCCGCTCGCCACCATCCACCAGCCGATCAGTCCCTGCAGGCCGCCCAGCGCCAGCAAAAGCCAGCAGCGCCAGATCAATCGCCGGGGTATCTTCTTCAGGAACAGGAAGACGATCATTGGCACGAAGAACACCAGCCCGACCAGCCGGCCTAGCAGCCTGTGCGTCCACTCCCATCCGTAGATGAACTTGAACTGCTTCAAGCTCATGCCGACGTTTAGCAGCTTGTATTGCGGTATCTGCCGGTAGCGGACGAATTCGGCCTGCCAGGCGTGGGCGCCCAGCGGCGGCAGGACGCCGGTCACCGGCTTCCACTGGGTGATCGACAGCCCCGAACCCGTCAGCCGCGTCGCGCCGCCCACCAGCACCATGGCGACCACCAGGGCGGCCACGGCGAACAGCCACGCCGCCACTGAGCGCGATCGCTCCAGGTTATAGCTCCAGCGCATTCCGCATCCGATACAGGCTCGCCTGCTCTCGCTCCTAAACCCTGGCTGGAGCTCCGTCCATGAGCCCGCCATTGAGCCATTCCACCTGAGAGCCGGAGAGGCTATCTGGCGGGCATGACGGCGCGGGTGCGAAAACTGGTCGGCGGCTTTGGGATCGTGGCCTTCGTGATCGCCTACGCCTGCGCGGCGGTGACGCTGTCGGCTTGGCTGCCGCAGCGCTGGTGGGCCGAGCTGCCCTTCTACCTGGTGGTGGGGATCGCCTGGGGCTTGCCCATCATTCCGCTGATCACCTGGATGAACCGCGGACGCTGACCCACGCCCCTTCGCACGGGGGGATTACGCATCGCCGCTCTGTCGCGCTAAGCTCAGCTCTTCCGCCCGGAGCCGCGCCCGCATGACCGTCCGCACAGCCCCCACGCCCGCCCATGACGCGCGGGTGGAGCTGACGATCCGGGGCCTGGTGCTCGGCGGGCTGATCACCTTGGTGTTCACCGCAGCCAACGTCTACCTCGGGCTGAAGGTGGGGCTGACCTTCGCCTCTTCCATTCCGGCCGCCGTGATCTCCATGGCCGTCCTGCGGATGTTCCGCTCCACCTCCATCTACGAAAACAACATCGTCCAGACCGTCGCTTCGGCCGCGGGCACGCTTTCGTCGGTGATCTTCGTACTGCCGGGACTGGTGATGGTGGGCTGGTGGGCGGGCGGCATCCCGTTCTGGCAGACCTTTGGCGTCTGCGCCGTCGGCGGTGTCCTTGGGGTGATGTACACCATCCCGTTGCGTCGGGCGCTGGTCACCGACAGCGACCTGCCCTACCCGGAAGGCGTCGCCGCCGCCGAGGTGCTGAAGGTCGGGGTGGGCTCTCGGGCGAACGAGGCCGACGCAGCGGTGGAAGGCAAGGCGGGACTGGCGGCGGTGCTGGGCGGCTCGCTGGCGTCCGGCGGCTATGCCGTGATAGCGGCGACCAAACTGTTCGCCAGCGAGGCCGGCCTGTATTTCCGCATCGGACCGGCCGCCACGGGGCTCAGCACCTCGCTCTCCTTCGCCCTGCTGGGCGCCGGCCACCTGGTAGGGCTCCAGGTCGGCTTGGCGGTGCTCGTAGGGCTTGTCCTCTCCTGGGGGATCGCTGTGCCGCTGCTGACCAGCCTGCATCCCCAGGCGGGCGAGGCGGCGGCGGTGGCCACCTCGGTCTGGTCCCACCAGGTGCGCTTCATCGGCGCGGGCGCGATCGGCGCCGCCGCGGTCTGGACCCTGGGCAGTTTGGGCGGCCCGCTGCTCCGGGGCATGCAGTCGTCCATAGCCGCGTCGCGCAAGACCGCCGCAGGCCAGGGCGGCGAGCTTCCCCGCACCGAGCGCGACATCCCCATCCTCATCGTCGGCCTGATCAGCCTGCTTACGCTCATCCCTCTGGTGGCCCTGCTCGCGGCCTTCCTGCACGGCGGCCCGCTCGGCGCCCTGACGCCAGCCCTGGTGGCGGGCGCTTTGCTATACATCGTGGTGGCGGGCTTCTTCGTGGCGGCCATCTGCGGCTTCATGGCCGGACTGATCGGCTCGTCCAACAGCCCGGTGTCAGGCCTGTCGATCCTGGCCGTGCTCGGGGCCAGCCTGCTGCTGCTGGGAGTGGCGGGGCGCGCCGCCGGACCGGGGGGCCAGGCCGCCCTTGTCGCCTTTGCGCTGTTCGTCACAGCCATCCTGCTCAGTGTCGCCACCATCGCCAACGACAACCTGCAGGACCTCAAGACCGGTCAGCTGGTCGACGCCACGCCCTGGCGCCAGCAGGTGGCCCTGCTGGTGGGCGTGCTGATGGGATCGCTGGTGATCCCGCCGATCATCGACCTCCTGAACCACGCCTACGGGTTCGCCGGCGCCCTGCACTTCGGTCACCCGATGCTCAGCAACGCCCTGCCCGCCCCCCAGGCCACGCTGATCTCGGCCCTGGCTCGGGGCGTGATCACCGGCCAGCTGGACTGGAGCCTGCTCGGCGTCGGCGTGCTTGTGGGCGCGGGGCTCATCGTCCTGGACGAAGGCCTGCGCCGGACCGGACGCGGCTCGATCCCGCCGCTGGCGGTGGGGCTCGGCATCTATCTCCCCTCCTCCATCGGGGTCTTCGTCGTGGTGGGAGCGGTCATCGGCTGGGCCTACGACCGCTGGGCGGACAAGCTGCCGAACAGCGAGGCCGCCAAGCGGCTGGGCGTGCTGCTGGCGTCGGGCCTGATCGTGGGCGAGAGCCTGTGGGGCGTGGCGCTGGCCGGCCTGATCGTCGCCACCGGCAAGGGCGAGCCCCTGGCGGTGGTGGGCGAAGGCTTTGCAAAGCTCGGCACGGTGATCGGCTTCGCCGTCTTCGCCACGATCACCGCGGGCCTGTATCGTTGGATCGCAGGGGTGGCGAGGACGCAGAGCGCGCGTTGAGAGTCCGGCACGCCTCGCTTTCCGGTCCTGCCATCCCGGCCGAAGCGTAGCGTAGAGCCAAGATGACAAGGCGGTTCCGGTTTCCACCGGTCACCAAGCGACTGCGATAACCGCGGGGTTACGCCCCTCCCTGGCCTCGGCTACAGCTTGGAAATGCTGGTGGTGCGCCCTGCGGGGCCTGATGACTATGAAGCCATGGCCGACCTCGCCATCCTGTCGGGACGGGGCTTCACCAGCCTGCCCGAGGATGAGGCGACCCTGCGTGCGCGGCTCGCCACCTCCGCCGACAGCTTCTCCGGCGCGGTGGCGCCGCTGGAAGCCTGGTACACCCTGATGCTGGAGGACGCCGATACCGGCCGCGTCGAGGGCGTGGCGGGCGTCAAGGCGGCGGTGGGGCTGAAGCGGCCGTTCTTCTCGTTCCGCGTCATGAGCCTGACCCAGTTCTCCTCGGTCAACCGCACCCGCTTCGACCACTCCGCCCTGGTGCTGGTGAACGAGTGCTCCGGCTGGTCGGAGGTCGGCTCCCTGTTTCTGCGGCCGGAACGGCGTTCCGGCGGCGCCGGCCGGCTGCTGGCCCAGGCCCGCTACATGCTCATCGCCGCCGACCGCGCCCGGTTCGCCGAACACGTGCTGGCGGAGCTGCGCGGCTGGTTCGACGAGGACGGAACCTGCCCGTTCTGGGAGACAGTGGGGTGCAAGTTCTTCCGCCTGCCCTTCGACAAGGCCGACCTGATGAGCGCCTCCACCGACGGCCAGTTCATCCTGGACCTCGCGCCACGCCATCCGATCTATCTCGAACTGCTGCCGGACGCGGTGCAGAAGGCGGTGGGCCAGGTGCACCGGGAGGGCGAAGCGGCCCGGTCCATGCTGGTGCGCGAAGGCTTCCGCTACCAGAACCTGGTGGACATCTTCGACGCTGGACCCACCGTGGCCGCTCGTCGCGACGAGATCATCACCGTCCGCGACAGCCTGCGCCGCCGGGTCCGGATCGGCGACGCGGTGGAGGATCGTCCCCTGCTGGCCTCCAGCGACTCCATCGAGGGCTTCCGCGCCGTCCGGACGCCCATCACCCTGACCGAGGAAGAGGTGCAGATGAGCCGTGAAGCGGCCGACGCCCTGCGGATCACCGATGGCGACATGATCCGGGTGGCTTCGTGAGCGGCGAACTCTACATCGGCGGCCGCTGGCGGGACGGCGCCGGCGCGGCGCTGGTCTCCACCGATCCCGCCACAGGTGAGGTGGTCTGGCGCGGAGCGACCGCCACGGCGCCCGACGTGTTCGACGCCGTGGCTAGCGCCATCAAGGCCTTCCGGCCCTGGGCTGATGCACCGCTTGAGGACCGGATCGCCGCCGTCCGCCGCTACAAGGCGGTGCTGGAAACCCGGACGGTCGACTACGCCCAGGACCTGTCGCGTGAGACCGGCAAGCCGCTGTGGGAGACGCGCGCCGAACTCGGCTCCATGATCGCCAAGATCGAGGCGTCCATCGCCGCCCAGGCGGAGCGCGCCGGGTCGCGGGAGGCGGCGATGGGCTTCGGCCATGCGGTGCTGCGCCACCGGCCGCACGGGGTGATGGCGGTGCTCGGCCCCTTCAACTTCCCCGGCCACCTGCCCAACGGCCACATCGTCCCCGCGCTCCTGGCCGGCGACACCGTGGTGTTCAAGCCTTCGGAGGAGACGCCGCTGGCGGGCCGGCGCATGGCCGAGGCGTTCGAGGCCGCAGGCTTTCCGCCCGGCGTGTTCAACGTGGTCAGCGGCACTGGCGCAGGCGTCGGGCATGCC
>CAXTRP010000263.1:0-5060 GCA_964246615.1 uncultured Caulobacteraceae bacterium
TTTAGCTCAGCTGGTAGAGCACCTCATTCGTAATGAGGGGGTCACAGGTTCGAGTCCTGTAATCGGCACCATCGCACCCTAGCCTATTGTGTCTCCCGCGCCTGGTGGCGGATAGGGTCGCGCCATGGCCTCCTCCGTTCAAGCTGCCGGCGACGCTGCTGCGGCGCACGCCCGCGACGCCAAGGCGGCTCCGGTGCACCTGCGGCTGGTGCTGGCGACGACGATCCTTGCGTCGAGCTTGGCGTTTGTGGACGGCTCGGTCGTCAACGTCGCCCTGCCGACCATCGGTCGCAGCCTGTCGGCGGGCGGCGGCGCCCTGCAGTGGATCGTCAACGCCTACCTGTTGCCGCTCAGTGCGCTGCTGCTGCTGGGTGGGGCGGCGGGCGACCGGTTCGGGCGGCGGCGGCTGCTGATCGGCGGGACGGCGACGTTCGCGATCGGCTCGCTGGGCTGCGCGCTTTCGCCGAGCCTGGGCGCGCTGCTGGCCGCCCGCTTCGTCCAGGGGACGGGCGCGGCCATGCTGATGCCGAACAGCCTGGCGACGCTGGGCGCCACCTTCTCAGGCGAGGCCAAGGGGCGCGCCATCGGCGTCTGGGCGGCGACGGGAGCGGCCATGGGGGCGGTCGGGCCGGTGCTGGGCGGCTGGCTGGTGGACCTCGGCAGCTGGCGCGCCATCTTCCTGCTGAACCTCCCGCTCGCCGCCGGCGCCATCGTGCTGGCCTGGCGCTACGTGCCCGCAGACGGTGACGGACGCGACCGGCCTATGGACGCCCCTGGCGGCCTGCACGCCACCAGCGGGCTCGGGGCGCTCACCTGGGCTTTGACGGTCGGCTCGGGGCGGAGCGGATGGACCGCAAGCGCCATTGCGGCGGCGGCGGCGGCCGTCGGGCTCCTGGTCGGCTTCGTGCTGGTCGAGCGGCGGCGGGGGGACCGGGCGATGATGCCCTTGGCCCTGTTCGCCTCCAGGCGGTTCGTGGGCCTGACGCTGCTCACGCTGCTGCTCTACGGGGCGCTGGGCGGGCTGCTCGTGCTTATGCCCTACTGCCTGATCAAGGGCGCCGGCTACTCGGGCACGCAGGCGGGCGCGGCGCTGCTGCCGCTGCCGCTGGTGATCGCGCTCGCCTCGCCGGTGATGGGCGCGCTGTCGGGGCGGATCGGCGCACGCCTGCCGCTGACCATTGGGCCGCTGGTGGTGGCCGGGGGATTTCTGCTGGCTTTGCGGATCGGCGTGCGGGCGGACTACTGGACGCAGGTGTTGCCGGCGATCCTGGTCATCGCCGTCGGGATGAGCGGCGCGGTCGCGCCCTTGACCAATGCGGTGCTGGGCTCGGTGGACGAGCGGCACACCGGTTCGGCGTCGGGCTTCAACAGCGCGGTGGCGCGCACCGGGGGCCTGATCGCCACCGCCCTTCTGGGCTCGGTGCTGGCGGCCAGCGGAGCTCAGCTGCTGGCCGCCTTCCATGGCGCCATGATCGTCACCGCCCTGGCCGCCGCCGCCGCCTCGGTCAGCGCGTTCGCCCTAATTGGGCGCGAGCATCCGAAATCCGACGCGCCGACGGCGCCATCCGACTAGCGCATGTCCTCCAGCGCACCGATCGCGTCCAGCCGCGCGCGGATCCGGGCGAAGACGGTGTCGGGCGAGAACAGCTCCGCCACCCGCGCCCGCGCAGCGTGGCCCATGGCCTTGCGTGAGGCGTCAGGCAGATCGAGGGCTCGGCGCAGGGTGCGGCCGATCTGGAAGCGGTCGCTGAAGGTCGCGCCGTAGCGGCGGCGCGCCACGTCGCCCGCCATCTGGGTCAGCAGCCCCTCGAACCGCCGCTCCGGGATCACCACCGCCGCCGCCTCGTCGATGTAGTCGGCCATGGCGGTGTTGGCGACGGTGACCGGCGTGACGCCCCGGGCCATGGCCTCCAGCAGGGGCAGGTTCTGTCCTTCCGCAACCGAGGTGCAGAGATAGAAGTCCGCGCCGGCGTAGAGCGCCTCCATCTCATCGTCTTCCAGATAGCCGCCCACCAGCACCACCTTCTCCTCGAACAGGCAGTGGGGCCGGCCGAACAGCAGGCGGAGCTGGTGATAGAGATAGCCCGCAGGCTTCTCCACGAGGCCCGAAGTGGCGAGCTTGACCACCAGCACGACATCGTCACGGTCGGCCGCAGCCAGCAGGAAGCCCTCGATCAGGTTGGCGAGGTTCTTGCGCCGATCGTAGGGATTGCAGACGGTGAGCACCACCGTACCGCCGCCGTCCAGCACCCGACGCAGCGCCGGCTGCTCCCCCAGCGGCCGCTCGGCGTCGTGCGCCAGCCGCTCGTAGTCCTGCTCCAGGTCGGCCTCGTAGTGGGTGACGAAGTTGCTGGAGAAGCTGACCAGCGGTATGGACAGCACGTCCTCCAACAGCGCCCAGTTCGCTTCGCGCTCTCCGCGCGCAGGCTCCGGCAGCGGCATGGGGGCGGGGATGACCTGCACGTTGGACAGGCCGTGCTCCCGCATCACCCGCTCGGCGAAGCGGCTGGGCGTCCAGATCTCCTGGCAGGTGGCCAGCATGGAGAGCTGGCTCTCCAACACCGGCTCCTGCCCCGATCCCGGGCCGCTCAGCACCTCGAACTCCCAGGCGAAGCAGGCGATGTTGTAGGCGCCGGGGATGGGGCGAATGTCCTCGGTGCTGCGGAAGATCAGGTGTGGGTAGGCGGCGTCCTTGAGCCCGGCGGTGCGCGCGAACGTGCGGCTCTTGAACTGCTCCGGCGCGGCGACCTCGAGCAGCGGGATCTGCCGCTCGCGCAAGAGGTCTAGGAAGTAGCGCGCCGCAAAGCCGTAGGAGTAATGGGTCTGGCCGAGCGCGCGGTCTCCTTGGATCGCCAAGGGCCGCGAGTAGAGGATGCGGTCGATCCTCATGGGCGTCGCCGCTCAGACCACATCGACGGTCTCGCCTCTTAAACGCGCCCAGCGGCCGAGCTCCACCGCCACCGCGCGCCGGCCCGAGGTTGCGGCCACGTGCAGGTAGTGCGCGCGGCCGGCCTCGTCCGGCTCGCGGTCGAGGAACACCTTGTAGGCGGCGTCCACGAAGGCTGTGTCCGAGCGGTCCTGCAGGCCGTCGATGCAGAAGACGACAGGGCGCCGAGCCCTGGCCGCCAGGGTCGGCCAGTTGGCGAGGTCATGCCACAGGGTCGAGGTGTAGAGGGCGCCGACACGATCCTGCAGGCCGATCCTGCGCGCGCGGAACTCCTCGGACTCCATGACCATGCGGCGCAGGTCGAACAGGGTGATGGCCCCGCTCTGCAGCTGGGGCAGGTAGCCTTCTCGCGCAGGGGGATCGGGCAGGCGGCGCAGCAGCTCCACAAAGGTGATGTCGAGCTGATGGGTGAAAGGCGTCTCGGCAAAGGCCGGGAAGCCGTCCAGGGGTGTGCGCGGCGGCTCGGCGCTCTTCAGCGCCAGCAGGGCTTCCACGGTCAAGGGGCCGCTGGGCGGCGTCGCGCCGGGCGCCTCGACCCGCCGCTCGGCCCACACCACGGCCTCTCCATCCTCCAGGCGCGCAAGCCTGACGGTGGGGTCGCCTTGCCTGAGGCGCCCGACGATCTCCGGCGCCACGATCATCCGGAACCAGCAGGGCGCGTCAGGCCCCTCCAGGGCGATCGGCTGGGGCGTGATGCGAACGCCCCGCAGCTTGCGGATCGCCCGGGCCTGCAGCGTGACCGCCACGACGGGCATGAAGACCGGGCGCGTGAGGTCGCAAACCGCATGCCCGCTCAGCCGTCCGCCGACAAACAGTCCGACCACGGGGCGATAGAGGCTGTCCCACGGCCACAGCGAGTAGCCGATCAGCTCGTCGGCAGGCCCGAAGGCGAAGGCGGCGGTTTCCATCAGCACCGGCCGGCTTGGAGAACGCCGAGCTGGCTCGCCCGGGTGAAGCCCTGCTTCACCGCCTGGTAGCAGCGCGGCCAGGAAAAGTAGCGCCGCCAGTCCTCCAGGCTTTCGCCCGAGGCGCTGTGGGTCACCCGTCCTCGCGCCAGGGCGGCCGCCAGCGCGCGCGCGAGGGAGTCCAGGTCGCCCGCCACGAAGGAGTCGGCGAACCCGCGGCCGACTTCGGGCAGGCTGGAGGAGGCGGTGGTCACCACCGGCGCCCCGAGCGAGACGGCCTCCGCCACGGGCAGGCCGAAGCCTTCGTACACCGACGGGTAGACGACCGCGGCCGCGGTCTTGCAGAGCAGGTACTTGGCGGACTCGGTAATGAAGCCGGTCTGCAGGATACGCCCCGACTCCGCGAGCGAGGTCAGCCCCCGCTGGGCCAGTTGCCGCTCGAACGCGTCGCCCCAGCCCACCCGGCCGCCGAAGATGACGCGGAACCGCTCCGCCAGTCCTGGATCCTGCTCCAGCAGGTCCAGCACCGTGCCCACGTTCTTGCGCGGCTCCAGCGTGCCGAGCACCAGGATGAAGTCCTCCACCGGCGCATCGAACGCCCGCAGGTCAGCTGGGATGTGCTCCCAGTCCACGCCCAGGTGCGCCACCACCACCGGGACGTCTGCGGCCTCGGGATAGTAGGTGCGCACGTCGGTGGCGGTGGACTGGGAGACGGCGAAGATGACGTCGCTGGACATCAGGTCGCCGTAGAACTTGCCCTGGTGATAGATGTTGGTTTCGGGCGTGTGATGCTGGGGCGTGACCACGGTGGTCAGGTCGTGGACGATGCAGCCTTCGACGGGGAACAGCCTGCGGGTGAACTTGATGTTGGTGTGCAGACCCCAGACCGCATCCTCGCCGAGGGGCGCGAGGATCGGCTGGAAGAGGTAACGGCCAGCCGCCCAGCGCAGCATCGCGCCGCTCCGCTGCACCAGGATCTTCTCCACCAGGGCGCGGGGGATCTCGTGGCGGTTGTAGAAGAAGCGCGCTTCGATCTCGGCGTCGCCCAGCATCTGCTCGCAAAGCTTGGCGGTGACCAGGGGGATACCGGTAAGCTCGAACTCCTGCAGCGGTGCAACGTCGATGTAGAAGCTGGTCGCCAAGCCGCGTGCCTTCGCCATCCGCCAAATGTCGTCCGCTACCCAAGCGGCGGCAAGGGTGCCTACAGC
>CAXTRP010000264.1:0-2476 GCA_964246615.1 uncultured Caulobacteraceae bacterium
CCTGAACGCCCAGGGCCACTCGATCCGCCACATTTCCAGCCTCTACAGCGCCCGGGAGAAGCAGCCCCCCGAATGGCCCGACCAGGTCGAGCCGCCGCACCTCATCCCGGTCGAGGCCGGCATGAACCGGTTCGTCTGGGATCTGCGCATGGACGATCCGGTGCAGATCCCCGGCGCCTTCTACTCCGGTGAAGCGCCGCGGGGGCCGCTGGCGGCGCCCGGGACCTACCAGGTCAAGCTGACCATGGGCGGCGTGACCCACACCGCGCCGCTGGTGCTGGTCGCCGACCCCCGCGCGACCGCCGACCCGTCGGGCATCCGAGCGAAGACCGAGCTGGCCATGGCCACCGTGCACGACATCGATACCCTGCACCGCGCGGTGAACGACGTCCGCGCCGAGGAAGCCAAGCTTGGCCAGCCCGGCGCGCCGGCCCAGGCCGAAGCCATGAAGGCCAAGCTTTACGGCATCGAGCAGAACCTGATGCAGGTGAACATGAAGGGATCGGAGGCCAACTTGGCCTTCCCCGGCATGCTGAACGAGCAGTACGCCACCTTCGCCGCCATGCTGGAGGACGCCGACACGGCTCCGACGACCCAGGAGACCCAGCGTTTCGCCAGCCTGCACGCCCAGCTCGAAACGCAGCTGGCGGCTTGGGAGGCGCTGAAAACCACGTCCGGCTCGGCCACACGATAGCGAGCAGGAGCCGTCGTGGGACCGGTGAAGACGATCATGTTCGGCGTCGCAGGGCTGGCGGTGCTCACGGCCGGCTCGCCGGGCGCCCAGGCCGCGGTCGATCCCTCGTTGTTCCAGGCCCTGCACTGGCGCTCCATCGGCCCGTTTCGCGGAGGGCGGGTGCTGGCGGTGGCCGGTGCGCCCGACCAGCCTCAGCGTTTCTACTTCGGGGCCGTGAACGGCGGCGTCTGGCGCACCGACGACGCGGGCCGCACCTGGTCTTCCATCTTCGACGCGGAGCCGGTGGGCTCCATCGGCGCGCTGGCCGTGGCGCCGAGTGCGGCCAACATCGTTTATGTCGGCACAGGCGAGGCGGACATGCGCTCCGACATCGCCCAAGGTGAAGGCATGTTCCGCTCCGCCGATGGCGGGGCGAGCTGGAGCGCCATCGGGCTGAAGGACACCCAGCAGATCGGCAAGATCCTGGTCGATCCGCGTGATCCGAACGTGCTGCTCGTGGCGGCGCTTGGCCACCCTTACGGGCCCAACGCCCAGCGCGGTGTGTTCCGCTCCACCGATGGCGGTCGGACCTGGACCCGGACGCTGTTCCACGACGCCGACACCGGGGCCATCGACATGGCCTTCCAGCCGGACAATCCCGACGTGGTCTACGCCGCCTTGTGGCAGACGCGCCGGCCGCCCTGGAACGTCTATCCGCCCTCAAGCGGACCGGGTGGCGGCGTCTACAAATCGCTGGATGGCGGCCGCACCTGGCGGCCGCTCGCTGGCCACGGCCTGCCCGCGGCGCCGGGCCGGATCGGCTTGGCCACCACGCCGGCGCGCCCCAACCGTGTCTACGCGCTGGTCGATGCGGAGGCGGGCGGCCTCTACCGCTCCGACGACGCGGGCGCGAGCTGGAGCAAGGTGAGCGGCGACAAGCGCATCTGGCAACGCGGCTGGTACTTCGGCGGCATCACCGCCGATCCGAAGGACGCCGACCGGGTTTGGGTCTGCGACACCATCGTCCTGCGCTCCGACGACGGCGGGGCGAGCTTCCTGCCGATCAAGGGGGATCCCACCGGCGACGATTTCCACACCCTGTGGATCGATCCGCTCAACCCCGACCGCCGCATCCTCGGCGTGGACCAGGGCGCGCTGGTGACGGTGAACGGCGGAGCCACCTGGAGCTCCTGGTTCAACCAGCCGACGGGGCAGTTCTACCACGTAGCGACCGACAACCGGTTCCCCTATCGCGTCTACGGGGCTCAGCAGGACAGCGGCGCCGCAGGCGTGCCCAGCCGCACCGACAGCCCCACCGACGGCATCAACATGAGTGAATTCCATGAGATCACCGCCGGCGGCGAGAGCGACGAGATCGCTCCCGATCCGCAGGATCCGGACACGGTCTATGGCGGCCGGGTTGACAAGCTGGACCTTCGCACCGGCCAGACGCGCAGCGTCGATCCCACGCTCGCCTTCCCCGACGCCTACCGCGGCACCTGGACATTGCCGCTCGTGTTCGGCAAGCGCGACCATGCGCTCTATTTCGGCGATCAGCGCATCTTCCGCACGACCGACGGTGGCCAGCAATGGACACCGATCAGCCCGGACCTGACCCGCACGACGCTCACCGTCCCCGCCACCCTGGACCCGGCCACCGCGGCGGATACGTCCGCGCCCGGTCCCCGCAAGGGCGTAGTCTACGACATCGGACCCTCGCCGTTGCGCGACGGGCTGATCTGGGCCGGCACAGACGACGGCCTGATCTGGCGAACCCAGGACGGGGGCGCCCACTGGGAGAAC
>CAXTRP010000264.1:2486-5025 GCA_964246615.1 uncultured Caulobacteraceae bacterium
AGTGCTTACGCCCTGGTCCAAGGTCGGGATTGTAGAGCCCTCGCACTTCGACCCCGGGCTCGCCTTCGCCGCCGTCGACCGCCACCGCCTGGACGACGCACGGCCCTACCTCTATCGCACCCGCGACGGCGGCCACAGCTGGACTTCGATCAGCGACGGGCTGGCGCTTGGTGATGGAGCCAACTCCGTGAACGTGGTGCGAGAGGATCCGGTGCGGCCGGGGCTGGTCTATGCGGGGACCGAGCGCGGCGCTTTCGTGTCCTTCGATGACGGCGACCATTGGCAGCCGCTGCAGCGCGACCTGCCTCGCACCTCGGTGCGCGACATCACCTTACACGGCGACGACCTGGTGATCGCCACCCACGGCCGTGGCTTCTACATCATGGACGATATCACGCCGTTGCGCGCACTCGCGACCGATGCGGGGGGAGGCGCGCGCCTGTTCCAGCCCGCGCCCGCCATCCGGCTGCACGGACCGCCGTTCACCGGAACGCCGCTGCCGAAGGACGAGCCGATCGCCCTGAACCCGCCGAACGGCGCCTACATCGACTATGTCGTTCCCGAGGGCGTCGCCGGGCCGGTCCAGATCTCCGTGCTCGACGGCAAGGGCGCCCTGGTTCGGCGCTTCAGCAGCGGCGACCCGGACCCTGAGCCCGACCTGGGCAAGATCGACGCTGCGCCAGAATGGCTGGTCACCCCCAAGCCGCCCTCGGCCGCCCCGGGCCAGCACCGCTTCGTCTGGAACCTGCGTTACGCAGCGCCAACCGGGTTCGAGGGCGCGGACGGCGACCTCGGCGGGATCTGGGCGCCGCCGGGCCTCTACACGGTGGAGCTGACGGTTGGGGGACGCAGCTTGCGTCAGCCGCTGGAGGTCAGGCCTGACCCGCGCGTGAAGCTTGAGCCCGCGGCCTTCCAGGCGGAGTTCGCGCTGGCTCGGCGGATCGAGCAGGCCCAGGTGCAGGTCCATTCCGCGCTGGTGGAGGCCAAGGCGCTCAGGACGCAGCTGCAAACCCGACTCCTGGCCAGTCCGCCCCCGCTCAGCGCTGAACTCGAACGTTTGGAGAAGCGGCTGAACACGGTCGCCGATCTCCCCGTTGAGAATCCACGCAACTCGGTCGGCGCGCCTCCGCAGTCGTTGGACGGGCTTAACGACATAGCCCAACGGCTCGACAAGCTTTCCGTCGCCGTGGATGGCGCGGACGGCGCGCCTACAGCCGACGACATCAGCGGCTTCCGCAAGGCGGGCGATGCTCTCACCTTGGGCTTGGCGCATTGGGCGGCGTTGAAACCCGAGATCGTCGCCGTTCTCAGCAGGTAACGGTGACGGCCGCGTTCCGGCGTCCTCAGGCGAACGAAACGCCAAGACCGACGATCATGACGTCCGGCGCTTTTGACTGGAATGCGCGCATTGCGGCATTACGCTGAAGAGTGTGCTTGCTCACGTCTTGAAGCAGGCAGCACTCCTTCCTGAACGGTTTCCAAGCGGTGTCAGCTCCTCTGCTGGAAACGAAGGAGCCAGCCGAGCATACGTTCCGGATGGCGCCCGAGCGGCGCGCCCGTCTTACAGAACCAGGCGCGGCAGGCTAAGTCCTCCAGGTCCATGACGGGCGGATCGCCGCCTTGGCCTGGTCCGGCAGGCTCTGGCCGGTCCGGCGGCTCTTGGAGGAGGCTCCGCACCCGGTCCGCGATCCTGTGATAGCCCATGCGCGTCAGGTGCCCGGCGTCGACGATGTCTTCCGGCTGCAAGATTGCGTCGAGATCGAGGTAGTGAAAAAGGCCGGTCTCTTCGGCGTAGCGCCTGCAGGTCTGGTTGTAGAGGCGACGGAGGTGCAGTCCGGACGCGACGCCCATCAGGTTGCGGCCGAGCACGACGCGGCAGCGAGCGACGGGGGACAGGGCGGCGATCCGCTCCAGGCTTGAGCGGACCAGCCGAGCCTTCTGCGCCGGGGAAAGCTCCAGGAACCTTGATCCGAGGACGAAGGCGGCGCGGGGATGGTCGCGGACATAGCCCGCCAAGCCGTGATCGCCGGCGTCCAGGCGCACCAGCACGCCGTCCTCGCTCAGCATGTATTGGCCGAGCAGCGCGTCCCAGAGGGATACGATCACGACCTCGCTCTCGCCCAGGTCCGCATCGAACCTCAGGGCTTCTTCCTTGGTCCAGCAGGGCGTGGCGGCCAGGGCGGTCGACGCCTCAACCGCCGCTCGGGGGCTGAGCACGAAGCCCGCGTCGTCGAAGTGGGTGATCACTCCGTCGCGCATGTGGTTGACGTATTCGGCGCGATTTGGGCTGCAGTAGTTCGCCACCTGCAGCAGATCGCAACCGCCGATCAACGTCAGCTTACCGCCGCCCGGAGAGGCCAGGTCCTGCGCGCCGCCTTCGGCGAGGTGGATCCAGTCGAGCTCGGCGAAGGGCTGCAGCGGGTTGGACACCGGCTGCACGATGTCGATGGCCGGGCAGTTCAGGCGCTCGTAGACGAACTGCTCCACGCCCATGTGCATGATGCGGCAGGAGAAGACGAAATGGACCAGCCGGTTGCCG
>CAXTRP010000265.1:0-5006 GCA_964246615.1 uncultured Caulobacteraceae bacterium
GCGACTGATCGCCGATACCCGCACGGCCTTCGACAGGCTGGCGCCGCTGCTCGACCGGCGGCGCGACGCGGGCTTCGTGCGGCGCTGCCACGGCGATCTACACCTCGGCAACATCGTGGTGGAGGCCGTCCGTCCGGTGCTGTTCGACTGCATCGAGTTCAACGACGTGCTGAGCGAGATCGACGTCGGCTACGACATTGCCTTCCTGCTCATGGACCTCGGGGCCAGCGGCTGCAGCGCAGCGGCGAACCGCGTCCTGAACGCTTGGCTGGATGAGGGCGCGCGCAGTCTCGGAATCGAGCGGCTGGACGTGTTGGCGGCGCTGCCGCTGTTCCAGGCTGTCCGTGCGGCGGTGCGCACACACGTGAGCAGCCACGGCGGCGAGCAGGATGCAGCCCACCGCTATCTTCGGGTCGCGCAGGCGCATCTGGCGCCATCCGATATGCGGCTGATGGCGGTGGGAGGGCTGTCGGGGACAGGCAAGTCCACCCTGGCGCGGGCCTTGGCGCCACGGCTGGGTGGCGCTCCCGGCGCCGTGGTCCTGCGAAGCGACGAGATCCGCAAGCGCCTGTTCGGCGTCGCGCCAACCGAGCGCCTGCCGAAGTCTGCTTACGGCCCAGAGGTTTCCTCGCGCGTCTACGCCATCATGCTGGAGGAGGCGCGCGCGGCGCTTGGGGCGGGCGCCAGCGTGGTGCTCGATGCGGCCTTCATGAAGCCCGACGAGCGCGCTCAAGCCGAGGCGCTGGGCGAGGCGTCCGGCGTCCCGCTGCAGGGCTGCTGGATGCAGGCGCCGGATGCGGTGCTGCGCCGGCGGCTACGCGAGCGCACCGGCGACGCCTCCGACGCCGACGAAGCTGTCCTCGATCGGCAGCTGAAGGCCGACCTCGGCGAGATCGGCTGGCGGCGCCTCGACGCCGACGGTCAGGATATGGAAAGCCTCGCAGCCGGCCTCACCTGAAGCTTGCGTCCGGCACGATCTGCACCGGCCGTCCGTAGAGACGCCGCGGGGTCTGGAAGCGGTTGTCGTCGTGATCCAGGAAGCTGCGCTGCTCCAGAAGCGCGCGCCATTCGCTCCAGGTCAGGCGCAGCATGGGCGCATCGACCGGCCCTGGATCATCGGCGGACTGGGTCTCGGTCATCGCGCGTTCCCTCTCGCGCCTTTCAAGTGGAGGAGCTTTGAGCCCGCGCCAAGTCCGCGCCAAGGCCGATTGCGGCGAATCCGCAGCGTTTACTTCAAGGTAGAGCGTAGACCGCCTGCATCGTCGCAGCGCCCTCTGCGCGCACCCGGCCCTGGCGCTCCATGTGGATCAGGTGGGCCAGCACGGAACGCGCCGCCGCCCCGTGCAGCCGTGGATCGACGCCGATGTAGAGGCGCGGCGTCAGCTCGGCGATGGTGCGGGGGCCGCGCGCGCCCAGCTCGCGCACGATCTGCTCCTCGCGCTTCAGCCGATGCTCGCGATACCCGCTCAGGAAGGGCTCGACCTCGGTGATGGGCGGCCCGTGCGTCGGCCAGAGCGTGGCGAAGCCCCGCGCCTGCACCTTGTCGAGGCTGGCGTAGTAGTCGCTCATGTTCCCGTCCGGCGGGCTGACCACCGTGGTCGACCAGCCCATGACGTGGTCGCCGCATAATAGCGCGTTCTCCTCGGCCAAGGCGAAGGCGACGTGGTTGGAGGCGTGACCCGGGGTGGCGATGGCCTCCAGCGTCCAGCCTTCGCCCTCCACCACCTGGCCGTCGGCGACCTCCACGTCCGGGCGGAAGGCCTGCTCCGGCGCCGTCTCGCCGGAGGCGTCGTCACGGGGCGCGGCGCGGCCGATGATCTTGGCGCCGGTCAGCGCCTGCAGCGGGTGCGCCAGCGGCGAGTGGTCCGCGTGGGTGTGGGTGGTGAAGATGTGGCTGACCGGTCGGCCGCCGATGGCGCGGGTCAAGGCCTCCAGATGGCTGTCGAGCAACGGCCCGGGGTCGATCACCGCAAGGCTTTGCTCGCCAAGCAGATAGGTGCCGGTGCCGAAATAGGTGAACGGGCCGGGATTGTCGGCCACCACCCGGGCGATCAGCGGCGACACCTGGTCTGGCCGACCGTACTCGAAGGCCATGTCGCGCACGTAGGGGATCATCGGGCCGTCCGTCTCTTGCGCTGCATCGGCGCCTTGCATGTAGGATCCCGCGCCACGGCCGTCGATACGCTGCTGTTCGTCTCTAAACGCGCCTGTGGCGACGCCGCTCTCGGCCTGGTGCTGGCGTCAGTCCGGTGCGAAGCCCCTGAGATGCGGGTGGCGATCGCCGGGTAGGTGCATGTAAAGCTGCGGCGACAAGCTTATGGGATGATCGCACCATGTCGCTGAACCGCCTTCTCGCCGTCGTCGCGGTCTTCTTCGCGGTGGCGGCCCATGCCGAGGCCCAGACGCCAGCGGCCGCTCCGGCCGCCGTTCGCGCACCCTCCGCCGGTGCGGTGAAGGTGACCAAGAGCGGCGAGACCCAAAAGGTGGACTGCCGGGGCGAGGACCTGGTGGTGGAGGGCGACGACGACCGCCTGGACGTGAGCGACTGCCGCGCCGTCACCGTTGTCGGCGACCGCAACCGACTGCACGTCAAGTTCCTGATGGACACCTACATCACCGCGTCGGGCAGCCGGAACAACGTTGTCTACATAGGCTATCCGGGCGTCGAGGCCATCGTACGGTCGACCGGGGCCGGCAACGAGATCAACCCCGCGGCCATGGCCGTCGATCTGAAGAACAACGTGCCCTTCAAGAAGCCCGCACCATCGAAGTAGCCACCGTTCAGGTCCTCGGGGGTTCTAGCAGCTACGTCGGACGTGCCTAGTCGCGGCCAGCCATGTCGTCGGGCGAAGGTGACTGTAGCTTGCCGCCGCCCCAGCGGTTCAGGGCGCTGCTGGCCAGCAGTCCCGCATCCAGCACCTGGCCTGCGAACTTGGTCACGGCGTAGGGTTTCTTAGGCTTGGTCGGGTCAAGCGGGAGGCCCGGCCCCAGGTTGGCGTCCAGCCCGCGAGACTTCATCTGCATCCCCATCCAGGCGGAGACCTCGACCTGGCACTTCCGGTCCTCTGTGACGAACTCCCAGCCCGCCCCGCCCATCGCCCCGTGCGAACCGGTGAAGACCCTGGCGGGCTGGTGGTCGCCATCCCCTCGCCAGTTGACGCCGGTGTTGCCGAAGAAGGGCCGGGTGGGATTGGAGCTGTCGGAATGCTTTATGGTCTCCAGCGTGCCTTCGTACTTCATGACGAAGCGCCAGGCCTGGGAGCGCCGTGCAGTGCGGCTGAAGGCGACGTTGGCGGGTATGACCGTGCCTCCGGGGAAGATATCGCGCGCCACGGGGTCGAACAGGAACATGGAGTGAACGGGAATGTTCTCCAACTCAAGCCGTTCTGCGGCCATGATGACAGCCGACCCGCCGCGGCTATAGCCAGACAGCATCAGCTGAAAGGTGGAGTCCTTCGCGTGTTCCTTTTTCAGCCACTCAAAGGCGTTCATAGCCTCACCGTGGACGTCCATCCCCATGATGGCGGGCCCTCGCTGGTAGTTGGAGACGGTGGCGCCGAGTTGGTTGCCCAGGGTGCGGAGGAAGGAATTCCGCATGCTAAGCTCATAGGCGGAATTGTCGGACGCCCCGGTGCCGTCGACGATCGCGATCCTGATAGTCATGCGAAATCCCCCCGCCGCACCACGGACGCAGCTAAAGCCACGCTAGGATGATTTGACAGCCGCAGCGACTCGTAAGCGACCGGTTCAGACGCCCAGCATGTGTGCGGCGCGCGGAGCGAAGTAGCTGATGACGCCTGCGCAGCCCGCGCGCTTGAACGCCTGCAGGCTCTCCAGGACGGCGCGGTCTTCGTCCAGCCAGCCGTTCTGCGCCGCCGCCATCAGCATGGCGTACTCGCCCGACACCTGGAAGGCGAAGGTCGGGCAGGCGAAGGCCTCCACGACGCGCCGCACGATGTCGAGATACGGCATGCCGGGCTTGACCATGACCATGTCGGCGCCCTCCGCTATGTCCAGCGCCACTTCGCGCAGCGCCTCCTCCGTATTGGCTGGATCCATTTGATAGGTCTTCTTGTCGAACAGGCCCGACGCCAGCTTCGACGAGCCGATGGCGTCCCGGTAAGGGCCGTAGAAGGCCGACGCGTATTTGGCGGCGTAGGCCATGATCATCACGTCCTGGTGGTCGTCCCGCTCCAGCGCGGTGCGCAGCGCCGCCACCCGACCGTCCATCATGTCCGAGGGCGCCAGGATATCGCAGCCGGCGGCGGCCTGGATCAGGCCCTGCTCCACCAGCCGCTCGATGGTGGCGTCGTTCAGCACCCGGCCGTTCTCGATCATGCCGTCGTGGCCATGGGTGGTGAAGGGGTCGAGCGCCACGTCGCACATGATCCCGACCTCGGGCGCGGCGTCCTTCATCGCCTTCACCGCGCGGCAGATGAGGCCATCGGGGTCATGGGCGGCGCTGCCGCGATCGTCCTTCTTCTCGCCGTCTACGTAGGGGAACACGGCGATGGCGGGGATGCCGAGCGCGCGGGCCTCCACCGCCGCCTTTGCGGCGCGGGCCACCGACAGGCGCGGCGCACCCGGCATGGAGGAGACGGGGACCTCCGCCTCCGCTCCGTCATGCACCACGATGGACCAGATCAGGTCGGCGGGCGTCAGCGTGCTCTCGCGCACCAGCCGGCGCACCCAGTCTGCCTGCCGCAGGCGCCGCAGGCGCAGCGCCGGGTAGGGAGCGATCGGGGCGCGGGTCATCGACGTGTCTCCTGGCGGTCTGCGGGTTGAACGCTACCGTCAGCCCCGCGACAAGGCGCAGCAAACCCGCTAAGCTTTGCACAATTGTCGGAGGCGAATGCGATGAAGACGTCAAGCTTGATGCTGGCCATGGCCGTTGTAGCAGGTCTGCCGGCTGCGGCGATGGCCCAGCCTGCCGCGTCACCGGCGCGCCCGGCGGGCGATGTGGCCAAGGACACCCTGCGCCATCCCGCCCAGGTCATCGCCTTCGC
>CAXTRP010000266.1:0-511 GCA_964246615.1 uncultured Caulobacteraceae bacterium
CGCCTTCGAGGCCGAAGACCGGCTGCTCGGCGCGTTCGAGTTGGGCCACACGGACGGACCCTTCACCCACTCCGACAATTTCCAGAAGTACGCCGGTGCGCTGCGCTATAGCCACGGGGGCGCGATCGACGGCTACGATCTCACCGCCCTCTACTACCATGGTGCCGGCAACTTCACGACCGACCAGCCGCTGCGCGCCATCCAGGAAGGACTGATCGACCGCTTCGGTACACTGGACCCGAGCGACGGCACGCACAACGAGCGCCTCAGCCTGTCCGGCCACTATGCGACCGACGGACAGGCTTGGCGCTTCACCAGCAACGCCTACTTCATCCACAGCAAACAGACGCTGTGGAACGACTTCACCCACTTCCTGGACGACCCGGTCAACGGGGACCAGGAACAGCAGGACGAGAACCGCGACACCGCAGGCGGCGCCGCCGCCTTCACCTTCGATCATCGCCTCGGCCGCTTCGAGAGCCACACCACGGTGGGGGTCCAGGCGCGCTAC
>CAXTRP010000266.1:521-5001 GCA_964246615.1 uncultured Caulobacteraceae bacterium
CGCTACGACGACATCTACATCGACCGCCGCCATACCATCGGCCGCCAGGTGCTGGACTATTGTGAGGAGGAACAGCCCTCCGGTCCCGCCATCGCCTATTCCGTCGGCCAGACCGCCTGCAGTCGGGACCGGGTGCAGACGGCGGACCTCGGCGGCTATGTCAGCAACAGCACCCGCTTCACACGCTGGTTTCGAACAGAGCTTGGCGTGCGAGAGGAGTATTACCGCGGCTACGATCACAGTCTGCTGCCGGGCTTCGACGGCACGGCGAATTTCGATGGCTCACGAAGCCAGACGCTGCTGCAACCCAAAGGGAACTTCGTCTTCGGTCCTTGGGCGACGACGGAAATCTATCTTAGCGCGGGGCGGGGCTTCCACTCCGACGACGTGCGTGGGGTGACCCAGACCGTGCCTGTCCAGGGCATCCCTGCAGGAGCGGGGCCGACGCCCCTGCTGGTGCGCGCAGACAGCGAGGAGGTCGGCCTCCGGAGCGACCTGATCCCCAGGGTCAAGGTGCAGTTCGCCGTGTTCAACATCGATCTGCAGTCGGAACTGATCTACGATCAGGACGAGGGCCAGGATCAGCCGAGCGCGCCGAGCCGCCGCGACGGCGTCGAGCTTTCCGCCCAGTACCACCCCCTGCCCTATCTGGAGTTGAATACGGATCTCACCGCCAGCCATGCCCGCTTCACTGGCGGCGATCTGGACGCGTTCGGCTTGAGCGGGAACCACATCCCCAATGCGCCCGGCTTCATCGGCTCCGTCGGCGCCCTGATCGACCACCTCGGACCCTTCTATGGCGGCTTGGAAGTCCGGATGCTGGGCTCCTATCCCCTGACCGACGACAACAGGGTCAAGGACTCGGGCTACACCGAGACCAACGTCAACCTCGGTTACCACCTCAGCAGCCACGTCAGGGCCGAGGCGGAGATTTTCAACCTGTTCGACGTGCGGGCGAACTCGGCGGCGTACGACTACGTCGATCGCCTGCCGGGTGAATCGGCCGGCGGGGTGGACGACCACCACATCCACCCGCTGGAGCCGATCTCCGCCCGCTTTCGCCTCACGGCGAGCTTTTGAGCGGGCGAGCCGCTTTCGCCCTTCCGACGGTTGCGAGGAAACATCGTCGGCGCCCGGGTCCCGCCGACTGTCGACGTCCCGCAAGGCGTTCTCGCAGGCTGAAGCGTTGGGTACCGGACGGCCTGCGCGACCACGGCGCCGCATCCGTGTGAAGAGAAGGAGATCTGTGATGGACGTCGGCTTCATCGGTCTGGGCGCCATGGGCGCCGCCATGGCCAGGAACCTCGCCAAGGCGGGCCACACCGTCCATGCCTGGAACCGCTCTGGCGATCCGGGGATCGAGGGTGTGACCGCAGCGCCCGATCCCGTGGCCGCCTTCCAGGCGGAGGTGGTCTTCACCATGCTCTCCGACGACCCCGCCATCCGAGAAGTGCTGCTGGAAACGGGTTTGCTGACAAAGGCCCGCCGCGGGCTGGTCCATGTGGTTGCGTCCACCATCTCGGTGGGTTTCGCCGACGAGCTTGTGGCGGCGCACGAACAAGCCGGCGTCGGCTATGTCTCGGCGCCCGTGCTCGGCCGCCCGGACGTGGCGGCCAAGGGCGAGCTCAACATCCTGGCGGCCGGAAAGCCTGAGGCGGTGCAGACGGCGCGGCCTTTGCTGGACGTGATCGGCAAGACGGTTTGGGACATGGGCGAAGACCCGCGCCGCGCCAACGCCGCCAAGATCGCCGCCAACATGATGATCACCATGGCCATCGAGGCCATGGCCGAAGGCGCGGCGCTGACCGAGGCGAACGGCCTGCCCCGCGAGCAGTTCTTCGAACTCATCCTTGGCGCCCTGTTCGGGTGCCGCGCCTATGAAACCTACAGCGCCAACATCGCCAAGGGCGCCTACGAGCCTGGCTTCAAGGCCAAACTAGGTCTGAAGGATCTGCGGCTGGCCACCGCAGCCGCTGAGCAGGCGAACGCCCACCTACCCATGCTCGCTGCGGTTCACAGCCAGATGTCCGCGGCAGTCGAGGCGGGCGCCGGCGAGAGGGACTGGTCGATCATGGCCGAACAGGTCCTGAAGCCGAGATGACCAGCAGGGAGGACGTGGCGGAGGCCAGCAGTCGCCCTTGCGCGTCCGTCAGCCTGGCCTCGGCGAAGGCGGCGCGTCGGCCGAAGCTCACGGTCTTGCCTTCGGCGCGCACCAGCCCCGTCCCGCTGGTCATGGCCTTGTGAAAGGCGACCTTCAGCTCCAGCGTGGTGTAGCCCTGTCCCGGCGCCAGCCGGGAATGCACCGCGATCCCACAGGCGGAGTCGAGCAGGGTCGCCGCATAGCCGCCGTGAACGGTGCCGATGGGATTGTAGACCTCCTCGCCGGGCGCCCCCTCGAACACGGCGCGGCCTTCCTCCACCTCGACCAGGTTGAAGCCCATCAGCTGGCCGATTCCGTTATGGGCGCCCCGCGCCATCAACGCCTGGAGCTGCTCGAGGCCTGAAAGGTGCAGCCCCGCCTCTTCCGCCATGCTCATGCCGCCTCCCCCTTAGCCAAGTAGACCGGCCGCGCGGCTACATCAGCTTGTCCAGCGTGATCGGAAGCTCGCGCACGCGCTTGCCGGTGGCGTTGTAGACGGCGTTGGCCACCGCCGCGCCGACGCCGGTGATGCCGATTTCACCGATGCCCCGCGCACCCATGGGAGAGTGCGGGTCGGCGATGTCGGTCCAGATGACGTCGATCTGCGGCACGTCCATGTGCACGGGCACGTGGTACTCGGCGAGCGAGGGGTTCATCACCCGGCCGGTGCGCTCGTCGAACAGGGTCTCCTCGGTCAAGGCGAGGCCAAGGCCCATGATGATGCCTCCGCGGAACTGACTTGAGGCGGTCTTGGCGTTCAGGATGCGGCCGCAGTCGAAGGAGCCCAGGAACCGGGTCACCCGCACCTCTCCGGTGACGTCGCTCACCCGCACCTCGCAGAACTGGGCTCCGTGGGAGTGCATGGACCAGCGCTGCCCCTCCATCGGCTGGGACTCGGTGGCTTCGCACTCCACATGGTCGCGCCCAGCCCGGGCCAGAATGGAGGCGTAGCTCTCGTACTGGTCGGGCGCGTCGCGGCGGCAGAGGCCGGCGTCGCGCGCCTCAAGATCGTCGGGGCGCAGGCCCGCCAGCGGCGAGGCGTTGCCGGCGAGCTTGAGCAGCTCCTTCACCAGCGCCTCGTGCGCGGCCATCACCGCCGCGCCGATGGAGGCGGTCTGGGAGGAACCGCCGGCCAGGGTGCCCTGCGGCAGCTTGGTGTCGCCGTACTCGAAGGTGACGTTCTCCATGGGCAGGGCAAGCCGCTCGGCCGCCACCTGGGTGTGCACCGTGGCGGTGCCCATGCCCATTTCGTGGCTGGCCATGGACACCGTCGCGCGGCCGTCGGCGGTCAGCCGGATGCGCGCCGCGCCGCCCGGCCAGCGATAATAGGGGTAGGTGGCGGTGGCCATGCCCATGCCGATCAGCCACTCGCCCTCGCGCCGGCTTCGGGGCGTGGACAAACGCTTGTCCCAGCCGAAGCGCTCGGCGCCGCTTGCATAGGCCTCCAGCAGGTGGCGGGAGGAGAACTCGGCGCCTGTGGTGGGGTCCTTCTCGGGCTCGTTGCGTCGGCGCAGCTCGATGGGGTCGATCCCCAGTTGTTCCGCCAGCTCGTCCATGGCGCATTCCAGGGCGAAGCTGCCAACGGACTCGCCGGGCGCGCGCATGAAGGTGTTGGCCAGCATGTTCATTTCCGCCACCTCCTGCCCGAGCTTGACGGTGGCGGAGGCGTAGAGCCTGCGGGCGGGGAAGGTGAAGGGCTCGGCCAGGCCGTTGTGGGCCGTCAGCGAGGTGACGCCGGTGTGGATCAGGGCGGTCAGCTTGCCGTCCGCGCCTGAGCCCAGCGCCACCCGCTGCTCGGTCTGGGTGCGGCCGCCCACGATGCGGAACACGCCCTCTCGCGACAGGACGATCCGCACGGGCCGTCCGCTGATCCGCGATGCCGCGGCGGCGAGGATCTGGTGGTCCCACAGGCACTTGCCGCCGAATCCGCCGCCCACGTAGGGCGAGATGATGCGGATCTGCTCTTCCTTGAGCTTGAACACCTGGGCCAGCGTCCAGCGGGTGGCGTTCACCAGCTGGCTGGCGTCGTGGATGGTGAGGTTGTCTCCGTCCCAGGCGACGGTCGCGGCATGCAGCTCGATGGCGTTGTGGTTGTGGCGAGGCGTGGTGTAGGCGCGGTCCACCTTGTAGGCCGCGGCAGCCAGGGCCGCGCCAGCGTCGCCGGTCTCCACCAGGGGCGGCTCGCCGTTGATGCTGTCCGGCGGGTGCGACTTGGCCTTCGCCTCCGCAAAGCCGGTCACGGCGGTCTCGCTGTCATAGGTCGCACGGACCAGCAGGGCGGCATGATCCGCCTGCTCCTGGGTGTCGGCGAGCACCACGGCGATCGGCTGGCCGTTCCAG
>CAXTRP010000267.1:0-4986 GCA_964246615.1 uncultured Caulobacteraceae bacterium
GGTGGCGGTTGCAGGAAGCGTGTGGGCCTACCAGGCACTGGTCGCCGGACCGCCTCAGCGCTGCGAGAGTTCGGGCAACTGGTGGGACGCCCAGACCCACACCTGCGGGCACGTCGTCTACCTGCCTGACCTCACGCATCGCCGCCCCGGCGCACCGCGGTATCCGACCTTGCCGGAAACGGCGGTGCAGGGCTCCGGTGGGACGTCGGCGGTGCGGTGAACGTTGAGGCGGGCCTCAGGCCCTGCGGTTCAGGGTGATCGCCGACCCGTCGCCCGATAGCGCCCTGGCCCGCGGGCCATAGCCGGCGGCGGGCGCACGCCGGCGTGCGACCTCCTGCGCCAGGGCGTGGATCAAGCCTTCGGTGACCACCTTGGCGGCGTGGACGGAGCGGCCGTGGCGGGCGAGCACGGCGTTGAAGCTGCGGGTGGCCTCCACCAGCCGCTGGCGCTTGGCCGCAGGCGCGCCGGCCAGCACGCGGGGATCGGCTTTCAGCCGCGCCGACTCCCTGCGGTAAAGGGTGGCGAGCTCGGTGGACCGGGCGCTGAGGCCGGCGGCGTCCTGGGGCCGGCGGGCCTCGAACAGGCGGGTCTGCTCGGCCAGCAGCGCACTCAACCGCTCGGTGAGCGACAGCAGCTGGTCCACATGGTCGCCCGGGTCGGCGGCGGCGAGGCTCATCAGCTAAGGCCTTGCAGCTTGAGCATTTCGGTCGTTACCGACCTAGCCAACCCGATGCCGCCGCGAGCGGCCATGGACTTGCCCATGGCGTCGGTCATGAAGGAGCGGAAGGCGGACTCGCCTTCGCCGCCGCCGAAGGGCGCCGACACGTCGGTGCCCTCGAACATCTGGCCGAACATGGTCGACAGGAACGAGGCTTCGAAGGCCTGGGCGGTCTTCTCCGCCTTGGAACGTTGCGCCGGGGTGGCGAGGTGCGTTGTGGAAGGGCTGACGGCGGCCCCCGAAGCGGCGGTGTAGGCGGCGAAGGTTGTCATCACATCACCTCGATGTCGGCTTGCAGGGCGCCGGCGGTCTTGATGGCCTGCAGAATGGAGATCATGTCGCGAGGCGTCACCCCCAGCGTGTTCAGTCCTTTCACGAGCGCCGAGAGCGAGGCGCCTGACTTGAGCACGATCAGGTGGCGACCCTTCTGTTCGTTGAAGCCGACCTGGCTCTGCGGGACCACCGTGGTCGTACCCTGCGACAGGGGGGCGGGCTGGCTCACCTGGGGCGTCTCGCTGACCGAAATGGTCAGGTTGCCCTGGGCGATGGCGACGGTGGAGATGCGCACCTCCGCGCCCATCACCACGACGCCGTTCACTTCGTCTATGACCACCTTGGCCGGCACGTCGGGGTCGACCTCCAGCTGTTCTACGGAGGTGACGAAGTTGACGATGCTTTCGCCCTTGGGCGGCGTGAGCGTGACGATGGTGGGGTTGTCCGGGCTGGCGGTGCCGGGGAAGCGTGCGTTCACCGCCTGGGCGATGCGCTCGGACGTGGTGAAGTCGGGGTTGTGCAGGGTCAGCCGCAAGGTGGCCATCTTGGCGAAGTCGAAGCCGATCTCACGCTCGACCGACGCGCCCGAGGCGATGCGGCCAGACGTCGGTACGCCGCGCGTGATCGAGGAGCCCGAGGCGCCGCCGGCCGAGATTGCGCCGGTCTGCACGGTGCCCTGCGCCACCGCATAGACCTCCCCGTCCGCGCCGATCAGCGGCGTCACCAGCAGCGTACCCCCCAGCAGGCTCTTGGAGTCGCCCATGGTGGATACCGTGACGTCGATCTCCGAACCGGAGGCGGAGAAGGCCGGAAGGCTGGCGGTGACCATGACCGCGGCCACGTCCTTGGTGTCGATGTTGGTGGTGTTGCGCGTGTTCACCCCCAGCCGCTCGAGCATGGACTGCAGGCTCTGCTGGGTGAAAGGCGAGTTGCGCAGGCTGTCGCCGGTGCCGTTCAGGCCGACCACCAGGCCGTACCCCACCAGCTTGTTGTCCCGCACGCCCTCGAACGAGACTACGTCCTTGATGCGCGAACTCGCCCCGGCCGGCGCGATCGCAGCGCCAAGCGCCACCGCGAGACCCATCAGCAGGCTCGCCAGCCGGGCAGGGATCGACATCCACAACGCACTCCGCGCCGAAACCTGCGCATCGGCCGCGATAGGCGGACCTGCCGCGTCTTCTGCCATCCCCGTGCCAGCAGGCCGTCGCGCCGCTTTCCTTTGGTCACAGGGGGCGGGCGGCAGTATCCGGCACGGCCGGGCAAATGCTGCCGGGCGCGTTAACCTCATACAAATCAACAAGGGCAAAAGTCGCCCCGAGATGTTCGAGGGCCCGGTCGCGGGCGCGCCAGCCATGAAGGTCAACGGAACTTCCAGCGCCGCCGGCGCCGTGGGGCGAAGCGCCAGCCGCCCCGTGGCCGACGGCTTCGCGCCACAGGCGTCGGACGGAGCGGAGGCTACGGCGCCGGCCGCTCGCGCCGGATCGATGAGCGCCATCGGCTCGCTGGAGGCCCTGCTCGCCCTGCAGGAGACCTCCACGCCCACCGAGCGCCGCCGTCGCGCCGTGCGCCGGGCCGGCCGCATCCTGGACGCCCTGGACGACCTGCGCATCGCTGTACTCGACCCTGAAGGACTGGACGGCGCCGCGCTGCAGCGACTGCAAGGTGCGGTGCGGGAGGCGCGTGGCCAGACCGAAGACCCCGGTTTGGAAGACCTGCTGGAGCACATCGAGACCCGCGCCGCCGTCGAGATGGCCAAACGCGAGGCGAGGACCTTGGCTTGACGAATGGTCGCACGGCGCTGGTCCGGGCGGCGGTTCATTTGCCTAGACCTTGCAACACGGATATAGGCCGCGCCACAATGTGGCCTAACACGTGAGTTCGTCGATGCAGGCGTTCGCGTCAGTGATCGAAGCCCCGATTCGTCCCGGTCCGGAGGTTTATCGTCCGACCGACGAAGAACCCTTCATGAACCCGCGGCAAGTCGAGTATTTCCGAAGAAGACTGTTGGCCTGGAAGGACGATCTGCTTCGCGAGTCCCGTGAAACGGTGATCCTGCTGCAGTCGGTCACTGAGAACCACCCGGATCTCGCCGACCGCGCCTCCTGCGAAAGCGACCGCCAGATCGAACTGCGCGCCCGCGACCGCCAGCGCAAACTGATCTCGAAGATCGACTCCGCGCTGCGCCGGGTCGAGGACGGCTCCTACGGCTACTGCGACGAGACCGGCGAGCCCATCGGCCTGCGCCGCCTCGACGCCCGACCCATCGCCACCCTCAGCGTCGAAGCCCAGGAACGCCACGAACGCCGCGAACGCGTCCACCGCGACGACTGAGGTCGCGCGCCCATTCTCCTCCCCTGCGCAGCGGGGGAGGTGGCGGCGAAGCCGACGAAGGGAGCCTCCCTGCGGTGACGGCCTGTCGATTTGCCTTCATCCATCCACATCAGCCAATCGCCTGCCTGCAGCGCCCCCTCCCTCACGGCGCAGATTGCACCACGCCACCTGTCCCGCTGCGCAGGGGAGGAAAAGCAGATCGCATTCAACCTTCGTTAATTCCGGCTGGCCCGAGCTTCACGAAGTTCTTACTCCGTTCCCCATGCCGCGCTATTCTCCCGTGCTACATATGAGGATCGCGTCGGTTTGGATGGCGCAGCCGCGGATGGTCCATGCCTGAACACGACTTCATCCGCGTGCGCGGAGCCCGCGAGCACAACCTCAAGGGCGTCGACGTGGATATCCCGCGCGGCCAGCTGGTGGTGCTCACCGGGCTGTCGGGGTCGGGGAAAAGCTCGCTCGCCTTCGACACCATCTACGCCGAGGGCCAGCGGCGGTATGTGGAGAGCCTGTCCGCCTACGCCCGCCAGTTTCTGGAGCTGATGGGCAAGCCGGACGTGGACCTGATCGAGGGGCTGTCGCCGGCCATCTCCATCGAGCAGAAGACCACGTCGAAGAACCCGCGCTCCACCGTGGGCACGGTGACCGAGATCCACGACTACATGCGCCTGCTGTGGGCGCGGGTGGGCGTGCCCTATTCGCCGGCCACGGGCCTGCCCATCGAGAGCCAGACCGTCAGCCAGATGGTCGACAAGATCATGGCCCTGCCCGACGGCACGCGGCTCTATCTGCTCGCGCCGGTGATCCGCGGCCGCAAGGGCGAGTACCGCAAGGAGATGGCCGACTGGCAGCGCCAGGGCTTCCAGCGGGTGAAGGTGGACGGCGCCTTCTACGCCATCGAGGAGGCGCCTGTCCTCGACAAGAAGCTGAAGCACGACATCGACGTGGTGGTGGATCGCATCGTGGTGAAGGCGGGGCTGGAGACGCGTCTGTCCGACAGCCTTGAGCAGGCCCTGCGCCTCGCCGACGGTCTGGCCTTTGCGGAATGGGCGACGGCGGAGAAGGGCGAGGCGGAACCTCGCCGGCTGTTATTTTCGGAGAAGTTCGCTTGTCCGGTCTCGGGCTTCACCATAAGCGAGATCGAACCGCGGCTGTTTTCGTTCAACAACCCGTTCGGCGCCTGCCCCAAGTGCGATGGGCTGGGGATGAAGCTGAGCTTCGACGCCGACCTGGTGATCCCCGACAAGGACAAGAGCCTGCATCACGGGGCGGTGGCGCCCTGGGGAAGGGGGCCCTCCTCGCCGCTCTATACCCAGACGCTGCAGGCGCTGGCGCGGCACTACGGGTTTTCCATGGACAAGCCGTGGTTCGAGCTGCCCGACGCCGCTCGCAAGGTGATCCTGCAGGGCACGGGCGCGCAGAAGGTGAAGTTCAGCTACGACGACCAGGCCCGCAAGTACGAGGTTTCCAAACCGTTCGAAGGCGTGCTGCCGAACCTGGAGCGGCGCTGGCGCGAGACGGACAGCGCCTGGGTGCGCGAGGAGCTCGGCCGCTACCAGTCCGACACGCCGTGTGAGGCCTGCCACGGCGCGAGGTTAAAGCCCGAGGCCCTGGCGGTGAAGATCGGCGCGCGCAACATCGCCGAGGTCTCAGGCCTGTCGATC
>CAXTRP010000268.1:0-4985 GCA_964246615.1 uncultured Caulobacteraceae bacterium
ATAGACCTCCTGCCAGGCGCGCACCTCCGTCACGATGTCGCGAGAACGCCGAACTTTCTCCCAGGCGCTGCGCATGGGCGCGCTCAGTTGCCGGCCATGCCTGTCCCGCCCGGCGCTGAGCCGACCGGCGAGCAGAGCTGAAAGCGTGCGCGCCAGCTCCGCCCCCTCGAATGGCTTTTCGATGCGCGTCACCTCCGCCCAGTGTGGATGAATGGCGGGACGCCCGAACCCCGTAAGGAAGAGGAAGGGTACTTGGCGCGCCCGCAACGCCCCGGCGACAGGATAGACGGCCTCTCCTCTCAAATCGATGTCCAGCACGGCGGCGTCCAGCATTTCAGGCCCCTGCTCGATGAAGGCCAGCGCGGCGGCGACGGTCGCCACGACGTCCGCCACGATGTGGCCGGCGGAACGTATGCAACGCTCCACCTTACCGGCGACCAGCGCCCGGTCCTCAACGATCAGCACCCGGGCAGGACCGGGCTCTGCGTTCGCGGCTACGAGCGGCCCTGCCGCCATGTCGATCTCCTCACGAGTGACGCCCGAGTGGTGGCCGTCACCATCGGCTGCGGCGTGGTGTGGTCAGCGATCCCAGCGTGGAGCTGGCTTATCGCAAACCTTGCTTTTTGTCGGCGCTAAAGATGCGGGAAAGGCTATGAGTACATGCTGACCCACTAAGCCTTGCTCATGACGGACGACATCATCGCCGCGGCCGACGCCGGGCCGTTAACCGCGTCCAGGGCGACGACGGAGTTGCGTGCATCGCTGCTGTTCTGGCGAACGGACCCGCTGGGACGCTGGACCTGGGCGGACGCCCGCTGGACGCAACTGACGGGCCAGGCGGCGCCCGCGGCCCTGGGGCTGGGCTGGCTGGACCGCATCCATCCCGCCGACCGCGCCTTGACCTTGCAAGCCTGGGACACAGGGTTGCGCACGGGTCGTTTCGTCTGCGAGCACCGCATCCGCGACGTCGTGGACGAGCGCTCCCGCTGGTTCCGCTCAGAGGCCGAGGCCTTGCGCGACGAGGCGGAGCGCATCCTGGAGTGGACGGGCGCCTCCAGCGAGATCACCAACAGCCACGCGCGCTCGGATCGCGAAGGCGAGTTCGCCACCGAGATGCAGCGGCGCGTCCGCAACGTATTGGCCGTGGTACGCTCCATCGCCGTCCGGACAGCCGAGACCAGCGATACCATCGCCGATCTCGTGGCCCACCTGGACGGCCGTCTGGGCGCCCTCGCGCGCACCCAACTTACCCTGACAAGATCGCCGGACACTGGCCTGGACCTGGAGAGCCTGGTGCGCGAGGAGGTGCTGGCCCAGGCCGGTCCCGAGTCCGCCCTGGAGGTGGCGGGACCCGACGTCTACCTCTTCGGCAAGACCGCGGAGGTGCTGTCGCAGGCCATCCACGAACTCACCACCAACGCGGTCAAGTACGGAGCGTTGTCGACACCTGGCGGCACGGTGACGGTCGGCTGGTCTCTGGCGCCTCCGGGGATGCCCGAGCGATTACACCTGCACTGGCGCGAAGCGGGAGTGCGGGTCATGGCGACCGCCCCGCGCCGCCGGGGCTTCGGCGCCGAGCTGGTGGAACAGCGGCTGGCCTACGAGCTGCGTGGCAAGGGGGAGCTGGTCTTCAGGCCGGGCGGCGTAGCCTGCCTGATCGAGGTTCCGCTGGACCTGGAGCGGGATGTCGGCGTCGTAGCTCCGGCACGTTTCACGGGCTTTGAAGAGGATGGGGGACATGGCGAAGCTTGAGGCGTGCCGGGTGCTGGTGGTGGAGGATGAGTACTACCTCGCCACCGATGTGTCGCGCGGACTGGAGGCGGAGGGCGCCCAGGTGCTTGGTCCTTTCCCCGACCAGGACTCGGCGCTGGCGGCTGTCGAGCAGGATCGTCCCGACTGCGCGATCCTGGATGTGAACTTCGGACGTGGCGCGAACTTCGACCTGGCCGATCGCCTGCAGCAGATGGGCGTGCCCTTCCTCTTTTTCACAGGCTACGACCGCCACGCCATACCGGCGCGTTTCAGCGAGGTGCAACGGCTGGAGAAGCCCGTTGACGCTTCTCGCCTGCTTAGGGCCGCAGCAGCCCTTTGCGGCGTCGCTCGCCACACCTCTATCAATTGAGCGGGAAGCGTTTGCACGTCTGCGGCAAGGTCACAGGATCGGAGGATCGCTGTGGACCTTGACCTGACGTCGCGCGCCACGCGACCCGATACATGCGGCCCGGTGCTGCTGCGCCTACGCGCGCTGGGACCTTGCCCACCTGAGCTGGCGGACCAGGTGCTGGCTACCTACGGGCGGCTGGAGCAGCTCGGGTCCAAAAGCTCGCTTCAGGCCGAACACGCCGTCGTAGGGCCACCTCGCTACATGCTGGCGGGTTGGGCCTGCAGCTACCGGCTCCTGCCCGACGGCCGTCGACAGCTGTTTGACCTGATCCTGCCCGGCGATGGGATCGGCGTCAGCGTTAAGCGCACGCCGGTAGCCATGGCCAGCATTGCAGCGCTCACGCCTGTACAGCTCGTCCACGTCGGCGCGCTCACCAGCCCTGCGACCCTGGCGTCGAATTCAGCGCTGCTGCGACTGCTGCACGCCGCAAGCGACGCCGACGAGCGCCGCATCCTCAACCATCTGGTGCGGCTTGGCCGCCTGACCGCCTTGGAGCGGATGGCCAACCTGCTGCTGGAGATCCGGGAACGTCTGGAAGTCGTGGGCCTCGTGAACGGAAGCAGTTTTCCCCTGCCTCTCACCCAGGAGATGCTGGCGGATCTGCTCGGGCTGAGCGTGGTGCATGTCAATCGGACGCTTCAGGAGCTTCGCCGCCAGGGTCTCGCATCCGTGGACCGCGGCGTTGCGCGTCTGCTCGACATCGCCGCCCTTGCAAGGATCGCCTCGCCTGCGAGCTGATCCGGGTAGAGCCGCACCTGACGGCCCACCGATCGAAGACCGACAGCGGAATGGGGGAAGAACACCTTGGAGCATTCCGCAAGCTGCCAGGTGAAGTTCAACGGTCGCTCCATCCACGAGCCGACGGCCGGCTGATTCGAAGGGCGGCCGTCGCTTCGAGCCGGGCGCCCCTAAGCTGACCTAGCCGCGCGCACCGCTTCGAGCGCCCGCTCCCGCCCTTCCTTGTGAGAGATCAAGGGCTTGGGGTATGCGCTCGGCGCCTTGCCCAATCCGTGGGGATCATGGATCGTCGCGTCGTCCAAATCCTTCAACTCCGGCACCCAGCGCCTGATGTAATCGGCGGCGTCAAATTTCTCGGACTGCGAGAGCGGGGCCATGATGCGGTAGAAGGGAGCGCTGTCCACGCCAGTACCCGCGACCCACTGCCAGTTGACGCTGTTATTGCCGTAGTCGGCGTCGATCAGGCAGTCCCAGAACCAGGCCTCCCCCCGCCGCCAGTCCAGCAGCAAGTGCTTGATCAGGAAGCTGGCTGTGAGCATCCGCACGCGATTGTGCATCCAGCCCATGTGCCAGAGCTGGCGCATGCCGGCGTCCACGATCGGGTAGCCTGTGCGACCCCTGGTCCAGGCTTTGAAGTCGGCGTCCGCAGCCTCCCCCTCCCGCCACTTCATCGCCTTCATGGACGGCTGGGTGGTCTCGTCGGCGTAGTGCGGCAGCTGGATGATGAGGTCGGAGGTGAAATCCCGCCACGCCAGTTCACGCAGGAACGGCTCCGCGCCTTGCTCATCCGCCAGCCTGTGCCAAATCTCCGCGGGAGAAATCTCTCCCATGTGCAGGTGCGGCGACAGGCGAGAGCTTCCGTCGACCGCGGGGAGGTTCCGGTCATGCCCATAGCCGCCCAGGCGCTTGCTAAAAGCGTCCAGCGCCCCGTGCGCGCCGTCTTCACCGGGCTTCCAATCCGCAAAGCCTCCCGTCCAGTCCGGTCCGTCGGGCAGCAGACGCCAGGAGGCGAGGCTGTCGGTCTGCGGCGGCTTGGCGACCCCCTGCAGCGTCTTAGGGGCCGGCGTCGGCTCGGCCGGCGGCATCTTCGCCTGCAGCGCCTTCCAGAAAGGACTGAAGACGCGGAACGAACCGTCCGATCCCGTTCGCACCTCGCCCGGGTTGATCAGCAGGTAGCCATCGTGGCGAACCAATTCTAGGTGATCCGCAAGCTGCGTTTCAGCTTCGCGCCACCAGGGTTCGTAGTGGGAGAGGCAGTGGACTCGGCTCGCACCCACCGCCTTTGCGACACTGACAAGTTCGTCCACTGCGCGGCCGCGGCGGAGCACCAGGGATGCGCCATGCGCCTCCAGCGAGGCCGCTAGGGCCGTCAAGGACTGGTGCAGCCACCAGCGCTGGGCCCCGCCGATGCGCCAGTCGCCGGGCGCCTCATCGTCCAGGACGTAGACGCCCACCAGGGGTCCCTCTCGGGCCGCGGCGGCGACCGCCGCTTGGTCCTTCAGCCTCAGGTCCTGGCGGAACCATACGAGGGTGGGCGTCGCATCGCTCATCGGACTTCGAGGCTTTCTTGTTGGCGCTCATCGGCATGCAGCGGCGGGAAACAGCCCCGCCACCAGGTCGTCGAGAGAGGCTCGCTCAGGTTGCCAACCCGTATGATGGAGCAGGCGACGGTTGTCGGCCACCACCTCGGACGGGTCACCCGCCCGGCGGCCCAGGCGGCGGCGTTTGAGCGGATGGCCGCAGGCGCGCTCCACCGCGTCCAGCACCTCGATCACCGACCAGCCCCGGCCATAGCCGCAGTTCAGGACCCGCGGAGCCTCGTCCCGCGCCATGAGCGGCAGGGCGGCGAGGTGCGCCGAGGCCAGATCCTCCACATGGATATAGTCGCGAACGCCGGCACCGTCGCGGGTAGGATGGTCGTCCCCATAGATCGGCACATGGTCGCGCTCGCCGCAGGCCGCCTCCAGCGCCACGGCCAGCAGGGAGCCGGGCGCGCCAGCCTGTGGGCTGCGGCGACGCCCGCGGCCGCTTCCCGCCACGTTGAAGTAGCGTAGCGCGAGATAGCGCAGGCCGTGCGCGCGCG
>CAXTRP010000269.1:0-4981 GCA_964246615.1 uncultured Caulobacteraceae bacterium
CGACGTTCTCCTCGGCGGTCATGTTGGGGAGCAGGTGGAAGGCCTGGAACACCAGCGACACCCGCCCGCGCCGAAGCCGCGCCCGGCCGTCCTCGCCAAGCGTCGCCAAGTCGGTTCCGAACAGGCGCACGACGCCGGCGGTCGGCTGCTCCAGCCCCGCGGCCACAGAGATCAGGGACGACTTGCCCGACCCCGACGGCCCGGTCACCGCCACCCGTTCGCCGGGCGCGACGGTCAGCTCGGCGCCGCGCAGGATCGCCACCTCTCCGGCGCGGGACGGCAGGGTCAGGCCCACGGCGGTCAGGCTGAGCGGCGCAGGCGTATCGGTCATGGATTGCAGGGCGCCGCGTGTGTCGAACCGAGGGTGGAGCGCCTACATGGGGACGAGCCCCATGCCCGTCTCCCCCTCCCGCCGCCGATCCCTGCTTTTCGCCGTCGCCGCGGGGTGGATCGGCGTGAGCCGCGCCCGGGCCGCGCCGGGTGCGGCTCCGGTCGTCACGGTGCTGGGCGACTCGATCACCGCCGGCTACGGCCTGGCGGCGGCCGTCGCCTTGCCGGCGCAGCTGCAGGCCGCGCTGGCACAGCTGGGGACCAGGGCGCAGGTGCGCGGTGCGGGCGTGTCGGGCGACACCACGGCCGGCGCGCTGGCCCGCGCCGACTTCAGCGTGCAGGCCGATACGGCGGTCTGCGTCATCGAACTCGGCGGCAACGACTACCTGCAGTCCGTCGATCCTGCCCAGACCGAGCGCAACCTGCGCGCCCTGATCGCCAGGCTGCAGCGGCGCAAGATCAAGGTGGTGCTCTGCGGCGGCGAGCTGCCGGCTCGGACCAGCGGCGGCTACGGCCGGGAGTTCTTCGCCCTCTTTCCGCGGGTCGCGCGCGAGACCCATGTGGACAGCTTCGTGCCGGACCTGCTCGGCGGGGTGGAGTCGAACCCGGCGCTGAAGCAGGCGGATGGCCTGCACCCCAACGCCGCAGGCGTGCGCCTGATCTGCGCCAGGCTGGCCCCGGTGGTCGCGCGCACGCTGAAAGGCTGACCGGTGAGCGAGCCCCCGCCCGAGCTTCCCGCCGGCGCCTTCCGCAAGCTCGATCCCGGCGACGACGCGGAGTTCTACGCGCCGCCGCGCCTGGTCACCCACATCGACGAGGGTGCAGTCTCAGCCCTCACCGGCTTCTACCGGGAGGTGCTGGAGCCCGGGGACGCGGTGCTGGACCTGATGTCCAGCTGGGTCAGCCACCTGCCGGACGAGCTGGCGCTGGGTGAGGTGGTCGGCCATGGCATGAACGCACAGGAGCTTGCCGCCAACCCGCGCCTGACCCGCTCGTTCGTGCAAGACCTGAACCGCGACCCGCAGCTGCCGCTGGCCGACGCCTGCATGGACGCCGCGTTCTGCTGCGTCGGCGTGCAGTACCTGCAGCGGCCGGTGGAGGTGTTCGCCGAGGTGGCGCGGGTGCTGCGGCCGGGCGGGGTGCTGGTGGTCAGCTTTCTCCAACCGCTGCTTTCCCAGCAAGGCGGTGGCCATCTGGCGGGCCCTGGACGCCGAGGGGCAGGCCCGGCTGGTGCAGCTCTACCTGGAGCGGGCGGGCTTCGCCGACCTGCGCGCCCACGTCCTCTCCGAAGGGCTGAGCGGCGATCCGCTGACCGCGGTGATCGGGCGGATGACGCCGCGAGCGTGACATCGTAGGCGAAGGGGCGGCTGATAGGGCTCCCATGAGCACGCTTGCGCACCACACCGTCGAGGCCAACGGCATCGCCATCCACTTCGCCGAACAGGGGAGCGGACCGGCGGTGCTGCTCTGCCACGGCTTTCCTGAAACCTGGTGGTCGTGGCGCCGCCAGATGTCGCCGCTGGCCGACGCAGGCTATCGGGCCATCGCGCTCGACATGCGCGGCTATGGCGACAGCGGCCGCCCGGACGCCATCGACCAGTACACGATCTTCCACCTCGTGGGCGATCTGGTGGGCTTGCTGGACGCCTTGAGCAGGCCGTGGTGGTCGGCCATGACTGGGGCGCGCCGGTGGCCTGGAACGCGGCCATGATGCGGCCCGACCGCTTCCGCGCCGTAGCGGGCTTGAGCGTGCCCTACCGTCCGCGCAGCGCCAGGCGGCCGACCGAGGCCATGCCCCGCACCGCTGACGCCATGTTCTACCAGCTCTACTTCCAGGCGCCGGGCGTGGCGGAGGCGGAGCTGGAGCACGACGTGGGCCATAGCTTGCGCACCATCCTCACCGGTGGCTTCAGCGGCGCGGACCCTGAGGCGGCGCCTGGCATGGTGCGCAACGGCGGCGGGTTCCTGGACGGCGTGCGGGTCCCCGCGGAGCTGCCCCCATGGCTGGCGCCGGACGAGCTGGACGGCTTCGTGGCGAGCTTCGCCCGGAGCGGGTTCCGGGGCGGGCTGAACTGGTATCGCAACATCGACCGCAACTGGGAGCTGCTGGCGCCCTTCGCCGGAGCGCCCGTCACCGTGCCGGCCCTCTACATGGCCGGCGACAAGGACCTGGTGGTGCGCTTCCCCGGCATGATGCGCGCCATCGAGGGGCTGCGTCGCGACGTGCCGCAGCTGCGCGAGACCATCCTGCTGCCGGGCTGCGGCCACTGGACCCAGCAGGAGCGGGCGGCCGAAGTGAACGCCGCGCTGATCGGCTTCTTGAAGGGATTGTAGGGGTTGGAGACGACTGAGGCGGCCCCTCAGTCGCTCCGCGACAGCTCCCCCAGAGGGGGAGCATCCAGCGCGCCGCCGCTGCCGCGCTCAGACGCCCGTCCAGGTCCGCACGCTCGCCACGTCCACGTGCACGAAGTCGGATACCGGATAGAAGCCCACGCCGCCGGCGCGCAGGCTCAGCGCCGCCTTGTGCAGGTTGGCCAGCTCCACGCCCTGCAGGCGGATGTCGGACGCCTTGCCCTGCATGTGCTGGCTGTTGGAGGCGACGCCTGAGCTTCGCGCGTGCATCATGGCGTTGGTCTCGGGCGAGCGGTAGCCGGAGATGATCTGGAACGGGACCTTGGCGTCGAGCTTGGTGTGGATGGCGTGCAGCACGTCGAACAGGCGGGGGTCCATCACGTGCTCGGCCCCGTTGCGCCAGTCGCGCAGCACCCGCATGGCCTGGGCGAGCGCGTCGGGCACATACTTCCCGTTCTCGAAATAGACGGCGTCGAGCGTCTCGCCGGTGTGCAGGTTGTGCAGAAAGGCGCGGCGCCGCTCCAGCATCCGGGTCGGCCACAACACGCTCTGCGCCATCCGCTCAGCCGCTGCGGGCGCCCGGGAGAGCGCCGCGCCCGCCAGGCGGCGGGGCTCCTGCAACGCCGTGACGCCGAGGGTGGCGCTGGCGCCGGCGGCGAGACCGAACTGGAGCAGGTGGCGGCGAGCGAGCGTCATGCGGAGGCGAGGGCGGTCGGATTGCAGCATCCGAACCGCCGGGTCCCTGTTGGCGATGAGCCTTGTGTGCCGTCTGGGACACGAAACCTCAACCTTGGCCGCACCCTCCTGCGTCCAAACGCCGCCATTCGCGATCGGCTCAGGCCACCCGGCGCGCCTGCAGGATCGCGACCGGAGCCGACAACATCTGGCCGCGCATGACCGGGTTCTGGGCCTCCTGCGAGGTGGGCTGCGCCAGGATGGCGCGCACCACCTCCATACCGGCGACCACCTGGCCGAAGGCGGCGTAGCCGGCGTTGTCGCCGGGCGCGTCCGGATGCGCGTCCAGGTAGGACGACGGTCCCGAGCAGATGAAGAAGTCCGACGTCGCCGTACCCTGGCCCTTGCGCGCCATGGAGATGGTCCCGTCCTTGTGGGCCAGGCCCGTCGCCGCCGTGCTCTCGTGGGCGATGGGCGGGAACGGCTGGGCCGAGCCGCCGAACAGTCCGCCCTCGATCAGGCCGACCGTCGGTGCGCCGGCCGCACGCGCCGCGCGGTAGAAGCTCGCGCCGTCATAGCGGCGGGCGTCCACGTAGCGCAGGAAGTTGGCGGTGGTGAGCGGGGCGCGGACGGCTTCGAGCGCCAGCAGGATGACACCCTTGTCGGTGGTCAGGCTGACTTGGACCAGGCCTGCGGCAGGCTGCGGAGGCGGCTGCGCGACCGCCGGCCAAGCGGCGAATACGCCCGCCGCCGCCAGCAGGTCACGGCGCTTGAAGCCGGGGAGGGTCATCGAAGCGGTTCCCAAGGACGCCAAAGCTCGGCTGCGAAACAGATCACCCTCTAGCGGGTGCTCATACCGCGACGAAGACGTACCCCAAGCAAAAGAAAATCTGGGCGGCCGGGGGATGGGCCTAGACGAAACCACCCCTGTTCCGTGTCCCTGGGGTCCCTGGGGGCGCCGTCCCGGTTGAAGGACACGCCACGGCCGCCCGGAACAGGTCCGGGCAAGACGGAAAGCGTGGACGAGAGCAGCCCGCCCTAACGCTCCGCCTGCAGCTGTTCGAGCAGGCCCTCCAGCCGCTCCAGCCGCTCAGCGTCGGTGCTCGCCTCACCCTTCCAGACCAGCCTGCCATCGTGGGCGGTCAGGTCTTTTCCCGCCTTGGCCAGCCGCTCCGCCACAGCTGGATCGCCAAGGTCCAGCGCCACGCCCTTGGGACCGGCCGCCGCCTTGCGCACCCCGAGCGCCCGGCAGAGGCGGCCGAGCCTGGCCAGGGTCAGCAGGCCGTCCGCCTCTTGCGGGAGGGGGCCGAAGCGGTCTTCCAGCTCTCGAGCGAACGCGCGAACGGCCTTGCGCGTCTCGAGCCGGCTCAGCCGGGCGTAGAGGTTCAGCCGCACCTCCGGATCGGGGATGTAGGCTTCGGGCAGCAGGCCTGAGAGGCCGAGCGCCAGTTCGGGCTCGACCCGCTCGTCCACCGCCTCGCCCCGCGCCTGGCGCACCGCGCGCGCCAGCAGCCACTGGTACAGCCCCACGCCGATCAGCTTCAGGTGGCCGGCCTGGTCTTCGCCCATCAGGTCGCCTGCGCCGCGGATGTCCAGGTCGCGCGCGCTGATGGCCAGCCCCGCG
>CAXTRP010000270.1:0-4919 GCA_964246615.1 uncultured Caulobacteraceae bacterium
GGTGGCGTGGGCGGCCTCCGCCGGGCTCATGCCGTCTTCCAGGTGCCGCTCGACGTTCTCGACCACCACGATGGCGTCGTCGACCACGATCCCGATGGCCAGCACCAGCCCGAACAGGGACAGGTTGTTCAATGAGAACCCCGCCGCCAGCATCACCGCCAGCGTGCCGACGAGCGAGACCGGGATCGCCAGGATGGGGATGATCGCCGCACGCCAGCTCTGCAGGAAGACGATCACCACCACCACGACCAGCAGCAGCGCCTCGAACAGGGTGCGCTGGACCTCGGTGATGGAGTCCTTGATGTACTGAGTGGGATTGTAGATGATCTTGTAGTCGAGCCCCGGCGGGAAGGCCTTCTTCAGAACCGCCATCTCCTTGATCACGCCGTCGGCGGCCTGGAGCGCATTGGTGCCGGGCTGCTGCAAGACGCCGATGGCGGCCGCCGGGTTGGTGTCCGGCGTGCCGTTGGTCTCCAGGCCCAGGTAGGCGTTGGTGGTGTATGTGGCTGCGCCGAGCTCCACGTGCGCGACGTCGGACACGCGGGTGATCCGGCCCTGGTCGTCGCGCTTGAGCACGATGTCGGCGAACTCCTGCGGCGTGACCAGCCGCCCCTGGGCTTGCACCTGGAGCTGGTAGGCGGCCGGGTTGTTGCTGAACGGCGGAGCGCCGATGTTGCCCGCCGCGATCTGGACGTTATGGCTGCGCAGCTGATTGACGATGTCGTCCACGGTGAGGCTGCGGGCGGCCGCCTTGTCCGGATCGATCCAGATGCGGATCGAATAATCCCGAGCCGCCCGGGTGGAGACATCGCCTACGCCCTGCACCCGCAGGAGCGGCTGCTGCACCTGCAAGGTGACGTAGTTGGCCACGTACTGCTGGGTCAGCGACTTGTCCGGCGAGTACATGTGCACCGCCAGCAGGATGTCCGGCGAGCTTTTGCGCACCGTGATGCCGGTGGACTGGACCTCCTGGGGCAGGCGGGGCTTGGCCGTGTCGACCCGGTTCTCCACCAGCTCCTGGGCGGTATCCAGGTTGGTGCCGAGCTTGAAGGTGACGGTGATCTGCAGCGCGCCGTCGCCGGTCGACTGGGAGGACATGTAGATCATGTCCTGCACCCCGTTGATCTGCTCCTCGAGGGGATCGGCCACGGTCTCGGCCACGGTCTCAGCCGACGCGCCGGGATAGGTCAGCGTCACGTTGACGGTCGGCGGCACGATGTCGGGGTACTGGGCGACGGGCAGGTTCGGGTAGGCGATGGCGCCCATCAAGGTGATCAGGATGGCGATGACGGCCGCGAACACCGGCCGGTCGATCATGAAGTGGGAAAAACGCATCGCGGGTGGGGCCGCCTACCTGATCTGGCCGGCGAGAGAGCCCGCGGACGGCGGCGGCGCCAGGTCGGCCGGCGTCGGAGAGGCTCCAGGATCGGGCGAGCTGATCTGGCCCTGCTTGATGCGCACTTTCACACCCACTTTCGCCCGCTGCAGGCCGTCGATCACCAGCAGATCGTCCGGCTTCAGGCCTCTGGTCACGACCCGTAGGCCATCCACGAGCGGGCCTTCGGTGATCTTGCGCTGCTCGACCTTGCCGTCGCGGCCGACCACGTTGACGACGGTGTCGCTCTGCTGGGAGGTGGTGACCTCGTCGGGAATGAGCAGAGCCTGATAGGCCCCCGATCCCAGCAGCCGAAGGTGACCGAACAGGCCTGGGGTGAGGATCAACTTGGGATTGGAGACCACGGCGCGCCCGCGGATGGTGCCGGAGTTGGGATCCAGCGTGTTGTCCACAAAGTCCATGCGGCCGTGAATGGCGAAGTTCGGCTGGTCCTGCAGGCGGATCTCCACCGGATTGGCGAAGGTGCGCGAACTGGGACGGCTACCGGCTGCCGACTGGCGCTGATACTTGAGATAGAGCGACTCCGCGCCGTAGAAGCTGAAACGGATCGGGTCGAGGTCGGTGATGTTGGTCAGGATGGTGCTGTCCTGGGTCACCAGATTGCCCGGCGCCACCCGGCGGTCGGAGGCTAGGCCGTTCAGGGGCGCTGTAACCCGCGTGAAGCTGAGATTCAGGGCGGCGGTGGCCGTAGCCGCCCGGGCGGCGGTGAGGTCGGCTGCGGCCTGCTGTTCGGCGGCCAGGCGGGTCTCGTACTCCTGCTCGGCTATGGCCTTGGCGGCGAGCAGGCGCTCCGCACGGGCCCGCTCTATGCGGGCGTTCGCCAAAGTGGCGGCGGCGTGCGCCTCTTGACCCTTGGCCTGGTCGAGGGCGGCCCGGTAAGGGCGCGGGTCGATCACGAAAAGGACCTGACCCTTACGCACCACCTGTCCATCGGTGAAGCCGATCGACTGCAAATAGCCGCTCACCCGGGGCCGGATGTCCACGGAGTTGATCGCCTCGAACCGGCCGACGAAGTCGTCCCAGTCCACGATCTTCTTGGCCAGGGGCTTTGAGACGACCACGGTCGGCGGCGGGGGGGCTGGCGTCTTCTTCGCCGCACATCCGGCGATCCCGACACAAGCTGCGACCGTGAGCGTGACTGCACGCATTCAATACCTCCGCCCGCCTAGGCGGGGACCTAGGCTAGCCGTAGCGCGTTCGCAATGATCCAGATGTTGCGTTTGCGAAAGACGCGCTCGATCGAGTCAAGACGGGCGGCCATGCTCCGCCACGGCGCGCACGCTCACCCCCGCACCGGATCGTAGTTCAGGATCGGCGCAAGCCAGCGCTCCGCCGTTTTCAGCTCCCAACCCTTGCGGCGGGCGTAGTCGGTGGTCTGGTCGAGATCGATCTTGCCGACGCCGAAGTAATGCGCCTCCGGGCGTGCAAAATAGAGCCCCGAGACCGACGCCGGCGGCGCCATCGCAAAGCTTTCAGTGAGCGACATGCCGGTAGCGCGCTCGGCGTCGAGCAGGCGGAACAGCGTGGCCTTCTCGGTGTGGTCGGGCTGGGCGGGGTAGCCGGGCGCGGGGCGGATGCCCCGGTACTTCTCGGCCAGCAGATCGTCCACACCGAGCGCCTCCTCGACCGCATAGCCCCAGAGTTCCCGCCGGACGCGGGCATGCATCACCTCCGCAAAGGCCTCCGCCAGCCGGTCGGCCAAGGTGGTGGCGAGGATCGCCGAGTAGTCGTCGCCCGCCTGCTTGTAGTGGATCGACAGCGCACCCTCGCCATGCCCGGCGGTGACCGCGAAAGCGCCAACGTAGTCGGCCGCGCCAGCCACGGGCGCGACAAAATCGGACAGCGCCAGGTTCGGCTTGCCCTCGCCCTTCAGCATCTGCTGACGCAACGTATGCAGCCGCGCGACCTCCACGGAACGATCATCGTCTGTGTACAGAACGATGTCGTCGCCATCGCTGTTCGCGGCCCAGAAGCCGACCACGCCAGACGCCTGGAACAGCCCCTCCTGCACGATCTTGTCCAGCATCGGGCGGGCGTCGGCATAGAGGTTGCGCGCCGCCTCTCCAACGACGTCGTCCTCGAAGATCACTGGATAGCGACCGACCAGCTCCCAGCTGGCGAAGAACGGCGTCCAGAGTCGCCAGATCATAGTCGTTGAAGGCGCGCGTGCCGACGAAGCTCGGCCGTGTGGGCGTGTGGCCGGTGAAATCGGGACGGAAGCGGTTGGTCCGGGCCTGCTCCAGCGTGGCGCGCGCCTTCTGCTCTCGCCCTCGCGCGAACTGCTCGCGGATTTTTACGTACTCGTCGCGCACGCTGGCGCGGGCTTTCGCGCCTTCGCTGGGCGACAGTAGGCCGGACACGACGCCCACCGCACGACTGGCGTCGGGGACGTAGATGGTCGCGCCATCGAAAACGGGTTCGATCTTCACCGCGGTGTGGGTGCGGCTGGTGGTGGCCCCGCCGATAAGCAGCGGCTTGTCGCCCATGCCGCGGCGCTGCATCTCGCTGGCCACGAACACCATCTCGTCCAGCGAGGGCGTGATCAGACCGGACAGCCCCACGATGTCGCAGTTCTCGTTGGCCGCCGCGTCCAGGATACGGTCGGCCGGCACCATGACGCCGAGATCGACGATCTCGTAGTTGTTGCACTGCAGCACGACGCCGACGATGGACTTGCCTATGTCGTGCACATCGCCCTTCACCGTGGCCAGCAGCACCTTGCCGGCATAGGTGCGAGGCCCGCCACCAGCCTCGGCCTCCATGAAGGGCATCAGGTGTGCGACCGCCTGCTTCATCACGCGGGCGGACTTGACCACCTGAGGCAGGAACATCTTGCCTGCACCGAACAGGTCGCCGACCACGTTCATCCCGTCCATCAACGGGCCTTCGATGACGTGCAGCGGGCGCGCGACGGACAGGCGCGCCTCCTCGGTGTCGGCGACGATGAACTCGGAATTGCCGTTGACCAGGGCGTATTCCAGCCGCTTGCCCACGCTCGCTTCGCGCCAGGCGAGGTCCACGACCCGCACTGCGCCCTTGTCGCCCTTGTACTTGGGCGCGAGATCCACCAGCCGCTCGGTGGCGTCCGAACGGCGGTTCTGGATCACGTCCTCCACCGCTTCCCGCAGCTCCGGATCGATCTTGTCATAGACGGGCAGGTCGCCGGCGTTGACGATGCCCATGTCCATGCCGGCGGAAATGGCGTGGTACAGGAACACCGAGTGCATGGCGCGCCGCACCGGCTCGTTGCCGCGGAAGCTGAACGAGACGTTGGAGACGCCGCCCGAGATGTGGGCGTGGGGCAGGCTGTCCCGGATGCGTTTGGTCGCCTCGATGAAGTCGAGCGCGTAACGATCGTGCTCCTCGATCCCGGTCGCCACCGCGAACACGTTGGGATCGAAGATGATGTCCTCGGGCGGAAAGCCGATCCCGGTCAGCAGCTTGTACGCGCGGGCACAAATCTCGACCTTGCGCGCCTTGGTATCGGCCTGGCCTTTCTCATCGAACGCCATGATCACCGCCG
>CAXTRP010000271.1:0-4916 GCA_964246615.1 uncultured Caulobacteraceae bacterium
CTCTACGACCTCTTCGTCACCGCGGACGCCGATGGCGCGGTGATCGACGCGCCGGTCAGCGGCCGCGAGGCGCTGTTCGCCAAGCTGAAGATGTATCGCCTGCGGGCCAAGGTGGAGCTGGCGCTGGCGGACGGGACCGTGGTCGCAGCGTTCGGGGGCGCCCCGCCACAGGGATCAGGCTGGCGGCCGGACCCGCGGCTGGGAGCGCTGGGGTGGCGCGGCGTGGACGTGACGGAGGCGCTGGACGCCCGGGCTGACGGCGCCAGCGCCTACGACAGCCATCGGCTGACGCTCGGCGTCCCGGACGTCGACCGTGACGGCCTGTCGGACAAGGTCTATGCGCTCGAGGCCAACTTCGACCTGCTGAACGCCGTCGATTTCCGCAAGGGCTGTTTCGTCGGCCAAGAGACCACCTCGCGCATGAAGCGGCGCAGCGTGGTGAAGTCGCGCATGGTCCCGCTCCGCTTCGAGGGGGCGCCTCCGGCCGTCGGATCGGAGGTGCTGAACGGCACGCTGCGCGCGGGCGACGTGCGCTCGGGGATCGAGGGGAACGCGTTGGCGCTGCTGCGGCTGGATCGGGCCGTGGGGGCGGTGCTGAGCGTCGACGCTCGCCCGATCACGCTCGACATCCCGGACTGGCTCGCCCCCTCGGTGCGCGAGGCGGTGGCGGCTTAGAGGCGGTGCTGACCTCCCCCACAAGGTGGGGGAGTACGGCCGAAGGTCGGGAGGGGGCCGCGCGAGAGCGCGGAAACCACATCGACGCCGCGTCCATGCTTCCGCACGGCCCTTCCACCGCGTCCCGCGGTCCCCTCCCCATCTGCGATGGGGAGGATAAACACGCCTACCCCCTGGTGTTGGTCGGCAGCTGGCAACCGAGGCCCGCCGCCTTGGCCTGGCCGCAGCTCAGCAGCGACTTGACCTGGGTGGAGGGGGTGAACTCGATCACCCAGCCCGGAGCGCCGTCGGTGCAGGCGGTCTCGATGAAGTCGGTGCCCGAGGGCGCCCGACCCAGATAACGCGCGCCGGAGACCTTGCAGCTGGAGCGTCCCTTGGCCGCCAAGGCCGCAGTGTACTTGGCGTAGAGCGGCGCCGGGGACGTCAGGGTGCAGGCCCCGCTGGCTCCGAACTGGCCGGACATCACGCAATCGATGAAGCGTGCGTGCCGCGTCGAGCCTTGCGGGAACACCGCGACCGTACCGTCGGGCCGGTTGGAGCAGGCGAGCTCGACCACCTCGCTCTTGTCGGTGTCCAGACCGACGGAGCGGTACTTGGACACGTCGCAGTCGAAGCCGCCGGCCTTGGCCAGCCGGGTGTAGTTGGACGTCTCCTCAGCGGCGATCTTGGTGCTGTCGGTGAGGGTGCAGCCTCCAAGCCCCGCGGCCTGGCCGCAGGTCAGGGTGCGATCCACCCCACCCGCCTTGTTGGCGCCCAGCACGAAGCCCGGTTGGGCGCCGCAGCCCACCTCGTAATAGTCCACCCCGCTCTTCGCGTCGGAGCCCATATAGCGGGACGCCGAGACCTGGCAGGTTTTGCCCGACTTGGCCGCCAGTCCGGCCACGAAGGCCTCGCCCGCCGCCTTGCTGGTCAGGGTGCAGGCGTTGGCCGTGCCGATGGTCTGGACACAGGGCACCGCGGTCACCGTCGCCTGGCCCGCGGCGGACACGGGCGCCTGCAGCAGGAAGCCCGGCCCTTCCTGGCAGGCTACTTCATAGACGGTGGTGGTGGCGTTGGCGCCCAGGTAGCGGGCGTTGGTCGGCGTGCAGACCACCCCTGCCGACGCGATGTAGGCCTTCAGGCCCTGCTTGGGATCGGCGTTGGCGGGAAGCTTGCAGGCCAGGCTCGGCTGGGCCGCCGTGGCCAGGCAGTCGTAGGCCTTGGCCCCCGCTGCGTTGGACAGCAGGACATAGCCGAGACCCTGCTGGCAGGCGACTTCGTACACGTCCTGCTTGCCCGCCTTGGTGGAGGAGGCCCCGATGTAATAGGCGTCGGTGACGGTGCAGGCGATGTTGGCCTTCTGGATGGCGGCGGGGGCGTCCTTGGCGCCCTTGTCGCGCTGTTCCTTGGTGATCGCCGCGCCCTTGTCCTGGGCGTGGGCGGTCAGGGGAGCGGCGCCCAGCATCAGGGTCGCCAGCGCAAACAGCGCCGTCGCCAACCGTCTCATTCCCGGTATCTCCTCAAGCCCTGAAGCCGACATAAGCCCGCCGGCGCGCGCTTGGTCAAGCCGGCGGCGAGACGTCCTGCCGCAGGGCGAGCGCCAGATCGGCCATCACCGGGGACCACTGGTTGAACCCCGGAGGGCTGAACACCTTGGCCTTGGGGTACCAGGGATAACGCTCGGTTCCCAGCATCGGCCAGCCTCCCGGCGGGCACACGAACCAGCAGGGCGAGCCGCAGGCGGCGGCGATGTTGATGGTTGCGTTGGCTGGGCCCAGCACCACGTCCATGGCGCTGCATAGCGCCGCCACATCGTCCAGGTCCGCCTTCAAGTCCAGCTCCGGCGGGGTCCAGAGATCGATGCCGAGCGTGTCTCGGGCATAGGCCAGCTCAGCCTCGCAGTCGCCGTACTGAAGGTTGACGAACTGCACACCGGGTGTGGCCAGCACCGGCGCCCATTCGGCGAAGGCCGAATAGAAACGTGCGCGCTGGGAGCTGACCTTGAGGCTCTTCCACAACAGCCCGACCTTGGGCCCCGCGCCGAGATCGGCCAGGCGGGCGCGCCAGTGGGCGATCCTTGCGGGGTCGGCCTGCAGATAGGCGGGGCGCGAGGGGAAGTCGGCGACCGACGGCCGGAACCGGCGCAGCAGCGAGGCCATCGGCGCCCACAGGTCGAACGTCTTGTCCCGGACGAAGGGGGCGGTGCGTACCGACTGGTGCTCGATGCGGTAGGTCGCGTGCGCGCCCACTTCCGCCTGCGGGAAGCTCCGCCGGAACAGCGGAACCAGCCGGCGCTCCACCGCCAGGGTCAGCCGCCCCGTCGGCCCGAGTGCGGTCAGCACGTCGGGCAGCAGGTTGGCGAACAGCACCTCGTCACCCAGCCCCTGCTCGCCGAACACCAGCAGGCGCGCACCGTCCAGCGGCGAGGCAGGCGTCCAGGCGGGGTGGTCCACGGCGAAGTGGGTGACGTCGGCGTGGCGAGGCTCAAGCCTGGCCTCGTAGGCCTCCCACCCCTCCGACAGCCGGCCCGACGCGACCAGCATGGTGGCGCGGGCGAAGCGCATCATCGCGCGCTCGCTCTCGCCGAGCGCCGTGCTCTCCAGCGCCCCCTCGCAGTCGTGCAGCGCGGCCTGCGCCTCGCCCAGCGACAGGCGCACGTTGGCGCGATTGTAGCGGGCCTTGGCGAAACCTGCGTCCAGGCGCAGCGCCTCGTCGAAGAAGGCGACGGACGCAGCGGTGTCGCCCTGTTCGGCGACCGTGGCGCCCAGCGTGTTCCACAGCAGCGGGCTCTGCGGGTCGGCCTGCAGCGCGGGCCGGAGCACCTCTATGGCCTCGGCGTAGCGCAGCTGGTCGCGGAGCGCGCACGCCAGGTTGTTGGGGCCGTCCACCGCGCCGGGCCGCTCCGCGATGAACTTGCGAAACAGCTGCTCGGCCACCGCCGGCATGTCCATGGCCATGGCCAGCCGTCCGAGGTCGTTGGCGAGATCGAAATCTTCCGGGTTGAACGCCAGGGCCTTCTCATAGGCCAGCAGCGCGCCGTTCAGATCGCCGGCGCGCTCGCGGCAGAGCGCCTGGACGTGCCAGGCCAGCCCGCACGCAGGGTCGGCCTCCAGCACCTGGCCGGTGAGCGCCAGCGCATGCGCGGCGTCGCCGGCGTTCAGCGCCTCCATGGCCGCCGACAGCAGCGGCAGTATGGCCTGGGCCTTCAGCTCGGCCAGGGCGCGGGTCAGCTTCTGCAACGGATCGGCGCCCTCCGCCGCGTCGAGCGAGCGGACGGTGAGGGGCTCCGCGCCGAACGACGGCCCAGACGACAGCCCGGACGGCGAGCCCGAGAGCGGTCCAGAGAACGGCGAAGGGTGGGCTAGCGCCATGATCGGCCTCCGGCGCGCAGCCTTCCCCGGTTAGGCTTAACGCCCCGCTAACCGTGAATCTTTAAGGCGGATTCAGCGCTGCGGGGCTATGCGGTTGTCGCTCGCCCCGGACAGCGCGAGAGCGGTCGAACGCCGCGCGGGAGCCTCCACCATGCCCCTGAAATTGTCGCTGAAGCCGGGTGAGAAGTTCGTGCTGAACGGCGCGGTGGTCCAGAACGGGGACCGTCGCGGCGTGCTGGTGCTGCAGAACAAGGCCTCGGTGTTGCGGGAGAAGGACATCATGCAGGCGGAGGAGGTCACCACCCCCGCCCGCCACGTCTACTTTCCCGTCATGATGATGTATCTCGACGAAGCCGAAGCCCAACAACATTTTGGCGAGTTCTCGCAGCGACTGAACGACTTCATGGGCGTCATCCGCAATGCAGATGTCCTGGCCGAGTGCGTTAACGCCTCCAAGCACGTCTTGGGGCGCAACTACTACAAGGCCCTGATGTGCTGCCGCAAGCTCATCGATTATGAAAACGAGAGACTAGGGCATGTCGCTGCAGGCCTACCAGCAAGCGTCGCAACGGGCTGAAAGCCCGCGCGAAACCGAATACCGGCTGTTCGTCGAGGTCACCCGCGCCCTGATGGACGCCGCGCGGGCAGACCCGTCGGACCTGAAGACCCGCGTCCACGCTCTGGACTGGAACCGCCGCCTGTGGGCGACGCTGGCCGCAGACTGCGCGAGCGCCGAGAACCGCCTGCCGCAGGGCACCCGGGCCAGCATCATCTCGCTGAGCCTGTTCGTTAACCGCGAGACCAGCAAGACCATCCGCTGCCAGTGCTCCATCGACCTGCTGATCGTTGTCAACCGCTCCATCATGCAGGGCTTGGCGCCCACCGCAGGAC
>CAXTRP010000272.1:0-4916 GCA_964246615.1 uncultured Caulobacteraceae bacterium
TGAACGCCCCTGATTCTAGGGGAGCGCGCGGCGGGGGTCGTGCGTTGAAGTCGCTCAAATCATCAGGAGACCGGCGCGGCCATGGCGCACTTCAAGCTAAATGAGGAAGACGACGGGTTCCTGAACCTGCCCCAAGGTGCGGTGCTGGTGGCCTCAGGCACCGACGGCGCCCATACCTGGCTGGAGCGGGACAGGGACACGACCGTGCGCATCGTGGTGGCTAGCGTAGGCATCGCCACCTCCGACGGCGCAAGCCTCGAAGCGGTGATCGAGATCGACGGCGCCACCGCCAGCGGACATGCCGGCCCTTCCCAGGCGGACACTCACCTGCAGGCGCTGCAAAGCGTTCAGGTGGTCTTGAGGCCCGACAAGCGCCTGAGCTTCAAGGCGTTTCCGAACGCCTCCAACGTGCGGGTGATGAAGACCGTCGTCTACACCTCCGACCTCTAGCCGATCTGGGCGAGGGCGGATTGTTCAACGATCCGCCCAGCTGCCGTTAGTGACCTCGTGCACCTCAGCAGGCGTCCCGAAGGATGGGCTGCGCATCGGCGGCGTCCTGCTCAACGGCCGCGTGCTGGCCGCCCCGATGACGGGGATCACCGACCTTCCGTTCCGGCGCGTTCTATCAAAAGTGGGCGCGGCGTATGTGGCCACCGAGATGGTCGCATGCGCGGAGCTGACGAGCGGTCGACCCGATGTCGTGCGCCGCGCTGCGATGTCCGCCACCCTGCCGGTCACCGTCATCCAGTTGGTGGGACAGGAGGCCCGCTGGCTGGCCGCGGGCGCCCAGGCGGCGGAGGCGGCAGGCGCGGAGATCATCGATCTTAACATGGGCTGCCCTGCCAAAGAGGTGACCGGCGCCCAGGCGGGCTCGGCGCTGATGCGCGACCTCGATCAGGCCAGCCGGCTGATCTCGGCGGCGGTGGGCGCGACCCGGCGGCCGGTGACGCTGAAGATGCGCCTGGGCTGGGATGCCGCCTCCCAGAACGCGTCCGAGCTCGCTCGTCGAGCCGAACAGGCGGGCGTACGAGCGATCACAGTACACGCTCGCACCCGTTGCCAGTTCTATACAGGCGTCGCCGACTGGGCCGCAGTGGCGGCGGTGAAGGCGGCGACGCGCCTGCCCGTGATCGTCAATGGCGACATCACCGACGAGGCCAGCGCCCGCGTGGCCCTCGCCCAGTCCGGCGCCGACGCCGTCATGATGGGACGCGGGCTGTATGGACGGCCCTGGATGGCGGCGAACGTCGACGCGGCCCTGCAGGGATGCGCTGTGGACGAGCCAGGCCGCGAGGTCAGGCTCGCCCTGGTGCTCGACCATATGGCCGACGCCCTGCGGTTCTACGGGGACGTGATCGGGCTGCGCGTCTTCCGCAAACACCTCGGCTGGTATGTGGAGCGGGCGCCATGGCCGCTCGATTCGCTTGTGCGTCGCGCCGCCAAGTCGGCCCTCTGCAGGCTTGAGACGGCCGCTGAGGTAGAGAGCGGCCTTACCCGCCTGTGGCTATCCTCGGCCGGATGATAGCAGGCGTGTCTCGCGCAGGCGTGCAGGCCTTGGGAGGAACGATGAACGACTACAAGACGATCATCCTGGAAGTGAGTGACGACGGCGTCGCCCTGATCCGGCTGAACCGACCTGAGGCCCTGAACGCCTTGAACGGACAGCTGCTCGCGGAGCTGTCCACCTGCGTAGAACGGTTGGACCGCGACCAGGCGGTGCGATGTCTGGTGCTCACCGGCTCCGAGAAGGCTTTCGCCGCCGGCGCTGACATCAAGGAAATGGGCTCGTTGAGCTACGCTGAAGCCTTTAAGGCGGACCTGTTCACCGAGACGTCGGAGCGGATCACCCGCTCGCGCAAGCCGATCATCGCCGCCGTCGCCGGGTACGCGCTGGGCGGCGGATGTGAGCTGGCCATGATGTGCGACTTCATCATCGCCGCCGAGAACGCCAAGTTCGGCCAGCCGGAGATTAATCTGGGCGTCGTGCCAGGCATCGGCGGCACACAGCGGCTGACCCGGCTGGTGGGCAAGTCGAAGGCCATGGACATGATGCTCACCGCCCGCATGATGGACGCCGCGGAAGCCGAACGCTCGGGCCTGGTCAGCCGGGTCGTCGCCCTGGACAAGCTGCTGGACGAGGCGATGGCCGCCGCCCGCAAGATCGCATCGCTTTCCCCACTGGCTGTCGTCATGAACAAGGAGCTGGTGGACACCGCCCTGGAGACGACCCTCACCGAGGGCATCCGGGTCGAGCGTCGCCTGTTCCACTCGCTGTTCGCCTTCGAAGACCAGAAGGAAGGCATGGCGGCCTTTACGGAAAAGCGGAAGCCGTCGTTCAAAGGCCGCTGACGCCAGCCCGTCGGCGCTGCACAATCAACAGTTCTAAGCAGGACCATCCTGCTCTAGCCGCCCAGACCGGTCTCTATGACCATGCCGTCATAGGCGGGCTCCACGCCCTTCGGCAGGCGCGAGCGGAGGTCCTGGTAGTCCAGGTCGCTGTGCATGTTGGTGAGCACCGAGCGGACGGGCTTAAGCTCGGCGATCCAGTCCAGAGCCATCGCCACATGGGCGTGGGTGGGATGGGGCGTGTCGCGGAGCGCGTCGATGATGAACACTTCCACTCCAGCCAGCGCCGCCATGGCCGAGGGCGGCAGGGCCACCACGTCGCTGCAATAGCCCACAGGCCCGATGCGATAACCCACCGAGCGAATACCGCCATGGTCCTGGTCGAAGTTCAGGATCGGAATGGCGCCCGACGGTCCCTCCACGTCCCAGCCCAGGTCATGGGGCGGCAGGACGCGCGCGTCGCAGATGGCCGGATAGCCGCTGCGGCTCTCGAAGATGTAGTCGAAGCGGCGCATGAGCGTCGCGGTGGTGGCTGGGTCCATATAGCAGGGCGTGCGGCGCCGGCTGGTGAGAAAAAAGACGCGCAGGTCGTCGATGCCGTGGGTCTGGTCGGCATGGTCGTGGGTGTAGAGCACCGCATCCAGTCGTTGCACTTGGGCCGCCGAGGTCTGGTAGCGCAGGTCCGGCGAGGTATCGATGAGCAGGGAGGTCTCGGCCTCCTGCCCCGTCTCCGCCATCCGCTGCACGAGCATGGAGCAGCGCGAGCGCCGGTTCTTCGGCTCCTCGGGGTCGCAGCGTCCCCAGACGCCGTCCGCCCGGGGAACGCCGCCGGACGAGCCACAGCCAAGGATCGTGAAGCGAAGCCGCCCACTCATGGCCGCACCACCTTGTCGAACAGGGTGAAAAAGGCTTCGCCCGTGAGCGCCCGCGCCTCGGCCAGCGACCAGCCGCGTATTTCGGCAAGCTTGCCCAGCACGTGGGGCAGGTAGGCAGGCTCGTTGCGACGGCCCCGCATGGGAACGGGCGCAAGATAGGGACAGTCTGTCTCCACAATGATCCGGTCGGCGGGCATGTCGGCGATCACCTCACGCACTGACTGGGCCGTCTTGAAGGTGGCGATGCCGGACACCGAAAACCAGGCGCCGAGATCGGCCACCCGGCGCGCCAGCCCGGCCCCGCTCGTATAGCAGTGCATCAGAAGCTTGAAGGGCCGTTCGGCGAAAGCCTCCTCCAGCATGGCGGCCATGTCCTCATCCGCCTCGCGGGTGTGCACAACCAGTGGCAGGCCGCTTTGCTGGGCGGCGACGATGTGGGCGGCGAAGACGGCCCGCTGCTGGTCACGGGGACTGAGATCGTAGTGGTAGTCGAGCCCGGTCTCGCCAATACCCACCACCCGCGAACCGTGGGCCATTTCGATGAGCTGGCCTGGGTCGAGGAAAGGGTAGTCCTTCGCCTCATGCGGATGGACGCCGACCGTGCACCATACGTCGGGCTCGGCCGCCGCTATGGCGGCGACTTCCGGAAAGCGGGAAAGCCGGTCGCAGATGGTGAGCATGAGCCCCACACCCGCCTGGCGCGCACGTGCGATCACCTCAGCGCGATCCTCGTCGAAGGCCGCCGCATGCAGGTTGACGTGGCTGTCGATCAGCATGGCGCGCCATGGCGGAGCACCGCGGCGCGAAGCTCGGCGAGCAGTGTCCAGAAAGCGTCGCTGCGATCCAGGTTCAGCCCCTCAACCCGGCCGGGCAGTTCGGCGGTACGTCGCCAGAGCACAGCCCAGCCATCCGCAGCCTCCGACCCGCGAGCCCGCAAGGCCGCCGCATGCAGCCGCTCGCCAAGCCGTTCCAGCAGCAGACCGAAGGTCTGCATGCCGTCGGCGCCTCGAAGCCGGTCAGCCAGCCGCAGGGCCTGCGCGTCATCCTGTGCGCCATTGCGAGGCTGCAACAGGGCGGCGGCGGCGTCGTCCAGCTCCAGCGCGCCGGCGGCGGCCAGGGACAGCACCCGACCGGGAGCGCCATGCGCCATGTGCGCCAGCCTCAAGGCGTGCGCCTCGTCGAGCTGAAGCCGGTCGGCGGCGAACCCGGATAGGTCGGCGGCCGACCACGGGGCGAAGGCAAGCCTCCTGCAGCGGGACCTGATCGTAGGCAGCAGCCGCCCTGGCGCATGGCTGACCAGGAACAGCACGCCCCGGCCGGAGGGCTCCTCCAGCGTCTTCAGCACTGCGTTGGCGGCGTTGACGTTCAGATCGTCGGCAGCGTCGATGATGGCCACCCTGTAAGGCGACAGCGCCGGCGCCTTGGAAAAAAAATCCGGCAGCCGGCGCGCTTCGTCCACGGGGATGGACTTGCGAGGCGCGAGACCCTCGACATGGCGCTCAAGCACGATCAGGTCCGGGTGCGATTGCGCCGACACCATGCGGCTGACCGGATCATCCGGCCCCGGATCGCCGGGGGGCGACGCCGACCCTCTGCCCAAAAGCCGGCGGGCTGCGCAATAGGCGAAGCTCGCCTTGCCGGTTCCCTGCGGACCGGTGAGCAGCCAGGCGTGATGCAGACGGCCGCGGGCGAGCG
>CAXTRP010000273.1:0-4888 GCA_964246615.1 uncultured Caulobacteraceae bacterium
CTTCGGTCTGCATCCCAAGCTGGCCACCCTCTACGGCCTGGCTCAGGCCGGGCAGGCGCGCATCGCCCCCGCCGTGGCTATTCCCGAGCGCATCCGCTCCCACTTCGAGGCGCAGGATCTGCTCGAGAGCGGCGGCTCGCGCGTTTACGACATCACCACGGGCTGGCTGAACCGCGCCCTGTCCGCCGCCAGCCGCGACGGCATGGTCACCGCGATCTCCATCGGTGCGGAGGAGCCGCTGATCCTGCGAGGGCCGTCGCCCGTGCAGTCCTGGTCGCCCGGCGGGCGTCAGAACGCAGACCTCGCCCGCGTCGCCACCACGCTGCAGGACCTCTACAAGCACGATCCGATCCTGGGACCGGCCCTGGCGTCGGGCCTGCAGACGGAGGCGGCGGCCGACGCCCTGAACGGCGGCCAGGCTGTCGGCGGGCGGGACGCCCGAGGGCTGGCGGTGACCGCGGGGCGGTTCGTGGCGGCCGAAGGCGGTCCATCCATCGCGGTGCTTTCGCTGGACGGCTTCGACACCCACGCCAACCAGGGGGCCAACGAAGGTCAGCTGGCGAACCGGTTGAAGGCGCTGGACGAGGTGGTCGCCGGCTTGAAGGAGGGCTTGGGGCCGGCCTGGAGCCAGACGGTGGTGGTCACCGCCACCGAGTTCGGCCGCACCGCCCACGTCAACGGCACCGGCGGCACCGATCACGGCACCGCCTCCACGCTGATCCTGGCCGGCGGCGCGCTCAGGCGCGGCGGCCTGGTCGGCGACTGGCCCACCCTGCGACAGGCGAGCCTGTTCGAGAACCGCGACCTCGCTCCGACCTTGGACGTTCGCCAGGTGTTCAAGGGCCTGTTGCAGGACCACATGGGCGTGGATCGCCGGGCTCTGGACACCGCCGTCTTCCCCGGCAGCCGGGCGGCCATCCCTGTCGCCAACCTCGTCTGACATCTTATCTCAACACGCCGAGCCGTCGGCGGGAGAAGGAGTTCCCCTCTTGAAAACCCTCATGTCCGCGACCGCCGCATCGGCGGCGGCTTTGCTGCTCGCCGCGCCCTCATGGGCCCAGCCCGGCCCTCAACCCGGCGCCGAGCCGCCAAGCCTGGAAGCGCCGCCAGCCGGCGGCGGACGCGGTGATGACCGCGCCGTGACCTTGGCCGAGTACCAGACGCGGTTCCGCGACCGGATGATGCGGGCCGACACAGACCACGATGGTCGGATCAGCCTGGCCGAATGGATGGCCGCGCGCCAGGAAGGCGGACAGGGTGGCGATGGCGGCGTGGGACGAGGCGGCGGCCGCGGCGACCCTGCACGCCAGTTTCAGATGATGGACGCCAACGCCGACGGCTATCTCACGCCTGCGGAGGTCGATGCGGTGTCGGCTCGGCGCTTCGCGCGCCTCGACGCCAACCACGACGGCGTGCTGACGTCCGACGAGCGTTCGGCCATGCGCCACGGCGGGGGTGGTCGTGACGGCCAGGGCGGGGAGCCCACGCGGCCCCTCGCGCCGCAGTAGTCGTCCAGAGACCGCTCAAGTCGGGCGGCGGAGCCGCAAACGCGAGGATGGTGCGCTTGGCGTGGCGGCGGGAGGCTGCGTGTCGTAAAGGGAGCAGCGCGCCGCCTGCAGCAAGGCCAACGGCCGAGCAGCGAACCATGCCCTTCGCGCGGCGTTATGGCCTAGTTCGAGCACGGAACCATGAACGCCTTGAATTCAGACCCCCTTCTAGACCGCCTGTCCCACTACTTGGAGCTCCTTCCCGGAGAGCGGGGCGTGCTTGAGGCGCTGCAGAGCGACCGGCGGCGCGTCAAGGCGGGTGAGCAGGTCGTGGTGGAGACCTTCAATTCCGACGACCTTTTCGTGCTCCAGTCGGGTTGGCTCTACGCCTCGACCCTGCTGGAGGGCGGCGCGCGCCAGATCCTGCGCATCCACCACCCCGGCGACATCGTGAACGTCTCCTGCCTGGGCTGGTCCAGGGTCGCCGCCACCATCACCGCGGCGACCGATGCAGAGGTCTCGTCGTTTCCTCGCAGGGCGCTCAGCGGCATCTTTGTCGACTATCCCCGGCTGGCGGCCCTGCTGTTCGGCGTTTCGACCATCGAGAACGTCTCGCTTTGCGACCGGCTGAAATCGCTTGGCCGCACCGACGGGCGGGCGCGCATCGCCACCCTGCTGCTGGAGCTGCTTTCCCGCCAGCGGCTGAACGATGGCGAGACGCCCAATACCCTCGACCTGTTCCTCAGCCAGTCGGAGATCGCCGACGCCGTCGGCCTGACCAAGGTGCATGTGAACCGGCTGCTCCGCGAGATGACCGAGACCGGCCTCATCCGGCGCGAAGGTCGCCATGTGGAGGTGCCGGACCTTGACGCCCTGGTGCGGATCGGCGGCTTCGTCGATCGCCACGCGGATCTCGCGACCGACTGGTTTCCCGCTGCACCAGCGCTATGATGCTCGCCTGAGCGCCGGTCAGACGACGTTCGTCCAGGCGCCGTCGATGCGGCGGAGGTCCGCGCCCGAGACCAGGTCGTGATCAGGCGACAAGGCTGTCATTTGTGCGCAACTACGGTTATAACCGGCGACACCGCCGCGCAGCGAACTCTGGTTTCGGTCGTCAGCGTCTGCGCGGAATGCTCTAGGGCTTCCCGGCCTGCGGCGCGGTGAAGCCTATTGTGCCTGCGAGCGGGTTGGAGCGGTGGTTTGAGCCAATCCGCCGCAGTCCGCTCGGCGCGGGAACCTGTCACGTGCATTGATGCACAGCCTATGGACGGCCGGAGATATCAATGGGTAGCGTTCTTGCGTCGGTCGAGGGGTGGGTGGACCGTCAACCGGACAAGCCGCTCTACGTTTTCCTCGACGCTCACGGCAAGACTGTCGACAGCCTAACCTACGCGACGTTCCTGGACCGGGTCTCGACCCTCGCCAGCCATTTGGGGGCCGATGCGCGGCTGAAGCCTGGCGATCGGGTGTTGCTGGCCTACCCGCCCGGTGTGGAGATGATCTGCGCCTTCTTCGCCTGCGCCAAGGCGGGCCTGATCCCCGCGCCGACGCCCGCGCCCGTAGGACCTGGAGCGCACGCCGCCCTGTACCGCATGGCGCATGTGGCGCGCGACTGCGGGGCGGCCGGCGTGCTCACCACCATCGAGGGCGTGGAGCAGTTCGCGCTCTGGCCCGAAGTCGATCGCGCGCCTCTAGGCGAGATGGCGTGGGTCGTTACCGAGGACCTGCGCGAGGCTGCGCCCCTCGCCCACGATGCGCGCAGCACCGACACGCTTTTCCTCCAGTACACCTCGGGCTCCACCAGCGACCCCAAGGGGGTGGTGGTCAGCCACGACAACGTCCTGGCCAACTTCGCCATGGTGCTGGACCACGACGATCCGGTCACCGTCTGCTGGCTGCCCCAGCATCATGACATGGGGCTGATCGGCTACTACCTGAACACCGCGATCGGCGGCGGCACGCTGTACGGCTTTTCGGCCTCGACCTTCATCCAGCGACCGTCGCTGTGGCTGGACACCATCTCTCGCTACCGGGCCACCGCCTCGTCCGCGCCGAACTTCGCCTACGAGCACTGCCTGCGCCCCGGCCGCATTCCGCCCGAGGTGCTGGACCGGCTCGACCTCAGCTCGCTGCGCGTGCTGATGGCCGCCGCCGAGCCGATCAAGCCGGACGTCTACCGGAGCTTCCTCAAGACCTTCGAGCCTTACGGGTTGAACCCCGACGCCTTCGTCGTCGCCTACGGCCTGGCGGAGAATACCCTGGCGGTGTCCAGCTGGGGCCGCTCGGCGCTCTCGGTGAACAAGGACGCCCTGGCCAGTGGGCGCGTGCGGGTGACCGAGAAGGTCTCCGACGTGGCCGCCGCCGTCCACATCCTCAGCTGCGGGCGGCCGCTGGGCGATGTGGAGGCGGTCATCGTGGACCCCGACACCGCCTGCAGGACCGACGCGGGCGCCATCGGCGAGATCTGGGTGGCGGGGGCCAGCAAGTGCCAGGGCTACTGGAACCGGCCGCAGGTCTCCCAAGAGGTGTTCCACGCGACCATCGCCAACGACGACGGCGCCCGGCCATACCTGCGCACCGGCGACATGGGCTTCTTCCACGACGGTGAACTCTACGTCTGCGGCCGGCGTAAGGACATGCTGATCGTGCGCGGCCAGAACTTCTATCCGCAGGACGTGGAGGCGGTGGCCGAGCTGACCGCAGGCGTGCGCCACACCGGCGTGGCGGCCGTGGAGGCCTGCGACGGCGAGGTCGTGATCCTGGTTGAGGCGGCCAATCCCCGGGCGCACCCCGACCTGGAGCAGATCGCCCAGCGGGTGCGCGCGCGCCTGAACCTGGAGGCCGGGCGCGTGGTGCTGGTGGCGCCCAAGTCGCTGCCCAAGACCAGTTCAGGCAAGCTGATGCGTCAGCGCTCCCGCCAGCTCTGGGAAGCGGGCGAGATGAAGGTGCTGGGTGAGTTCGCCCGCCAGCGCACCACCGATGAGGAGGCGCACGCCAACGCCGGCGAGGCGCCGCTTAGCTTCTTCAAGGCCAAGTACAGGCTGACGGGCGATGAGACCCATTCGCTTACCGATGCGGGCCTCGACAGCCTGGACCTCGTGCTCCTGATGCATGAGTTCTCCGAGCTGCTGGCCAAGCGCGGCGCCTGCGACCTAGCCGAGAAGGTCGACATTCGCCTGGTGCAGCAGATGAGCATCGCGGAGCTGTTCCGCCTGGCCAACCGCTTCGACGAGGCGCCGGAGACCGCGGTCGCCCAGGTCCGCCTCGCGCTCTCCACCCTCGACGAGACCCGGCAGAGCGAAGAGGACGCGCTGATGTCGGCCGACCGGCGGCTGGCGTTCGAGCCATCCACCGACAGCGTGAGCGCGCCGGCCACAGCGCCCCGGCGGGTCCTGCTCACC
>CAXTRP010000274.1:0-1685 GCA_964246615.1 uncultured Caulobacteraceae bacterium
GCTGAACCTGAACGACATCAAGGGAACAAACCAGCCGGCGCTGGACGCCTGGTCGACCGCCGCGGCGCTGGCGGCGGTGACAAGCAGGCTCGAGCTGATGGTGGCGGTGCGGCCGAACTTCCACCACCCCGCGCTGTTCGCCAAGCAGGCCACCAACATCGACCGCATCTCCGGCGGCCGGCTCGCCTTGAACGTGGTGTCGTCCTGGTGGGCGGACGAGGCGACCCAGTACGGCCTGACCTTCGACCAGCACGACGACCGCTATGGCCGCACCGCCGAGTGGCTGGACGTGGTGGACGGGCTGTGGACCCGGACGCCGTTCAGCCATGACGGTCCGCGCTACGTGCTGAAAGACGCCATCTGCGAGCCCAAGCCCCTCGCCTCGCCCCGGCCGCTGATCTATGCGGGCGGCGAGTCCGACGCCGCCAAGTCGCTGATCGCCAGGCAGTGCGACGCCTACGTCATGCACGGCGACGCGCCCGAGGTGATCGCCGGGAAGATCGCCGACATGCGTTCCCGCCGCGAGCAGCTGGGGCTCGGCCCCATGACCTACGGCATGGCGGCCTACGCCATCGTGCGCGAGACCGAGGGCGAGGCCCGGGCCGAGGTGGAGCGCATCACCACCCTGGACCCGCAGGTGCCGGGCTTCGCCAACTTCGACCAGTGGCTCTCAGGCACGCAGCTGGAGCGCGCGATGAAGATCCAGGAGTACAGCGTCTCCAACCGCGGCCTGCGGCCGGGCCTGGTGGGCACGGCCGGGCAGGTGCGCGCGCGCGTGGCCGAGTTCGAAGCCTCAGGCCTCGACCTGCTCCTGCTGCAGATGAGCCCTCAGCTGGAAGAGATGGAGCGGTTCTCGGCGGCGGTGATGCAGGAAGGGCGTGGTGCTCCTACCTTAGGATCATCAATCCTCTCCGTCTTGCCCGGACTTGTTCCGGGCATCCAGGGCGCCGCCTTAAACGGGCAAGTCGGCGCGCTCTGGACCCCAGGGACAAGCCCTGGGGAGACGAGGAGGGCGATTTCACCTGAACGCATTGCGCCCTGGCCCTGCAGTCCCAGCCGGTCGTCCTACGCGCGAAAACCTGCACCCTCGCCGCCAATGACACGATCCAATTCCATCCGGACGGGTCGTGGTCTAGGGTCCGTCGCTCCGCACACCAGGGGCGAACCATGCCGATAGACCGGAAGAGCTTCACCGACGAAGAAGCCCTGGCGTTCCACCAGTTCCCCACCCCCGGCAAGATCGCGGTGACGCCCACCAAGCCGATGGCGACGTCGCGCGACCTCAGCCTCGCCTATTCGCCGGGCGTCGCGGTTCCGGTGCTGGCCATCGCGAAGGACGCCGACCTCGCCTACGATTACACCTCCAAGGGCAACCTGGTGGCGGTGATCTCCAACGGCACGGCCATCTTAGGGCTGGGCGACCTGGGGGCGCTGGCGTCCAAGCCGGTGATGGAGGGCAAGGCGGTGCTGTTCAAGCGCTTCGCCGACGTGGACTCCATAGATGTCGAGGTCGCGTCGCGCGACGCCGACGAGATCATCACCGTGGTCAAGAACATCGGCCTGACCTACGGCGGCATCAACCTTGAGGACATCAAGAGCCCCGAGTGCTTCCGCATCGAGACGGAGCTGCAGGAGAGCCTTTAAGATGAAAAGAACTCACCTTCATCGAGCTCCATATCCGTCAG
>CAXTRP010000274.1:1695-4864 GCA_964246615.1 uncultured Caulobacteraceae bacterium
ATCCCGGTGTTCCACGACGACCAGCACGGCACCGCCATCATCACCGCCGCCGGCCTGATCAACGCCTGCAAGATCACCGGCCGCAGGCTGGAAGACGTCAAGGTCGTGCTGAACGGGCCGGGCGCCGCCGGCATCGCCACGCTGGAGCTGATCAAGACCATGGGGGTGCGCAACGAGAACTGCATCGCCGTAGACCGCACGGGCGTGCTCTACCGCGGTCGCGACGACATGGACCAGTACAAGAGCGCCCACGCGGTGGAAACGCCGCTGCGCACCCTGGCCGATGCGCTCAAGGGAGCCGACGTCTTCATCGGACTGTCGGTGAAGGGCGCGCTCACCGCCGACCTGGTGAAGACCATGGCCGACCAGCCGATCATCTTCGCCATGGCCAACCCGGATCCCGAGATCACGCCCGAGGAAGTGCATCGGGTGCGCGACGACGCCATCGTGGCCACCGGGCGCTCCGACTACCCCAACCAGGTCAACAACGTCCTGGGCTTCCCCTACATCTTTCGAGGAGCCCTGGACGTGCGGGCGCGCCGGGTGAACCATGAGATGAAGATCGCCTGCGCGCAGGCCCTGGCGCAGCTGGCCCAGGAGGACGTGCCGGACGAGGTCGCCGCCGCCTACCACGGCCGGTCGCTGCGCTTTGGGCGCGACTACATCATTCCCGCGCCCTTCGACCCGCGCCTGATCTGGTATGTGCCGCCGTTCGTGGCCAAGGCCGCCATGGACTCGGGCGTCGCCAGGAAGCCCATCGAGGACATGGACGCCTACCGCTCCACCCTCGCCCAGCGGCTCGACCCTACCGCCGCCTTCCTGCAGGGCGTCACCAGCAAGGTGATGCGCCAGGGCAAGAAGCGCATCGTCTTCGCCGAGGGTGAGGAGACCGCGGTGATCCGCGCCGCCTACGCCTTCCAGATCCAGGGCCTGGGCCACGCCATCCTGTGCGGACGCGAGGAGACGGTGCGCGAGAACGCCCGCTCGGTCGGCGTGGACGTGGACGCCGCAGGCCTGGAGATCGTCAACGCGCGCCTGTCGCACATGAACGAGGAATACACCGGCTTCCTCTACGGCCGGCTCCAGCGCCAGGGCTATCTGCAGCGCGACGCCCAGCGGCTCGTCAACCAGGATCGCAACTCCTTCGCCGCGGCCATGGTGGCCTTGGGCCACGCCGATGGCATGGTCACAGGCGTCACCCGCACCTACAACGTGTCGCTGCGCCAGGTGGAGCGGGTGATCGACCGCGCCCCCGGCGGCCGGGTGATCGGCATGACAGCCCTGCTGTCCAAGGGCCGCACCCTGTTCGTCGCCGACACCAGCGTCACCGAGATGCCGGGCAGCGAGGATCTCGTGGAGATCGCCATAGAAGCCGCCGCCGCGGTTCGCAGGCTCGGCTACGTCCCGCGAGTGGCCTTCATCTCCTACTCCACCTTCGGCAATCCGCAGGGGGAGCGCGGCGCCAAGGTGCGTGAGGCGGTGGCCATGATGGACGCGCGCACCGACCTCGACTTCGAGTACGAGGGCGAGATGCCGCCCGAGGTGGCGCTCGACCCTGAGAAGCGCGCCAACTATCCGTTCGTGCGCCTGACCGACGACGCCAACGTGCTGATCATGCCGGCCATCCACTCCGCCTCCATTTCCACCAAGCTGGTGCAGCTTCTGGGCGGCGCGACCATGGTGGGACCGCTCCTGCTGGGCCTGAGCAAGCCCGTGCAGATCACGGCGCTGTCGGCGTCGGTGTCCCAGATCCTGAACATGGCGACGTTTGCGGCCTATGGCCTGGGCGCAGGGCCTTAAGCGGCGATCCTCCATCGTCCGCTCCGCGGCCACTTCCCCCGACGGGGGAAGATCGAGGTCGCGCTCTCCTGATCCTCCCTCGCTGGGGGAGGTGGCGGCGAAGCCGACGGAGGGGGCTAGCCGCGATCACGGTCCGTCACGGAACCGCCCCCATCGTCCGCTTCGCGGCCACTTCCCCCAGCGGGGGAAGATCAGCAACCCCTAAGCCGCCGCCCGCACCGCGCCCACGATGTCCTTGACCACCTGCGCCACCAGGCGCTCGTCGTCGCCTTCGGCCATCACCCGGATCAGCGGCTCGGTGCCGGACGCGCGCACCAGCACCCGGCCGGAGCCGTTCAGCCGCCGCTCGCCGTCGGTGATGGCCTGCTGCACCCGGTCGGTCTCAAGCGGCGCTGAGCCCGTGAAGCGGACGTTCTCCAGCTTTTGCGGCACGGGCTCGAACTGGCGGGCCAGCGCGCTCATGGGCTGGCCCGAGGTGACCAGCACCGACAGCACCTGCAGCGCGGCGATCAGCCCGTCGCCGGTGGTGGAGAAGTCCGACAGGATGACGTGGCCGGATGCCTCCCCGCCGAGGTTGAAGCCGCCCTCGCGCATGCGCTCCATCACGTAGCGGTCGCCGACCTTGGTGCGCTCCATGGCGATGCCGCGGGCCTGCAGGAAGCGCTCGAAGCCCAGGTTGGACATGACCGTGGCCACCACGCCTGAGCCGTTCAGCCGGCCTTCGGCGGCCCAGGCGCCGGCGATGATGGCCATGATCTGGTCGCCGTCCACGCTCAAGCCGCGCTCGTCGCAGATGGCCAGCCGGTCCGCGTCGCCGTCCAGCGCGATGCCGATGTCGGCCCGGTACTCGCGCACGGCCCGGGCCATGGTCCCCGGGTGGGTGGAGCCGCACTCGTCGTTGATGTTGCAGCCGTTGGGCGCGACCCCGATGGGGATCACCTCGGCGCCCAGCTCATAGAGCGCGGTCGGCGCGACCTTGTAGGCGGCGCCGTTGGCGCAATCGACCACCACGCGCAGTCCTGCCAGCGTCAGGGAGCGCGGGAAGGTCGCCTTCACGATCTCCACATAGCGGGCCTGGGCGTCGTCGATGCGCTGCACCCGGCCGAGCCCGGTGGACGCCGCCAGCCCCTCTTGCAGGCCCTCGTCCATCAGCGCCTCGATCTCCAGCTCGCGGGCGTCGGACAGCTTGTAGCCGTCCGGGCCGAACAGCTTGATGCCGTTATCGGAAAAGGTGTTGTGCGAGGCGCTGATCATCACGCCGAGGTCGGCGCGCATCGACCGTGTCATCATCGCCACCGCCGGCGTCGGCAGCGGCCCGAACAGGCGTACGTCCATGCCGACGCTGGCGAACCCCGCCACCAGCGCCGGC
>CAXTRP010000275.1:0-4862 GCA_964246615.1 uncultured Caulobacteraceae bacterium
GATCACCGCCATCAAGCGGCTGTGGAGCGAGGAGGCCGTCACCCTGGACGGCGAGTTCTTCACCCTGAAGGACTGCGAGTCGTTCCCCAAGCCCGCGTCCCGGCCGTTCCTGGTCTGCGCCGGCACGTCGCGGACCGGGATGGAGTTCACCCTGGAGCAGACCGACGCCATCTTCCTCGGCGGCGCTGACGACGCCGAACTCGGCCGCAACAGCCGCATGGCCAAGGCCATGGCGGCGGACGCGGGTCGCCGCATCCGCACCTACAACATGATCACCCTGCTGATCGAGGATACGGATGCGGAGGCCCAGGCCAAGGCCGACCTCTACCGCTCCGGCTTCGACGAGGGCGCGCTGAAGGGGATGCTGCGCGCCTACGGCTTCCTGGATGCGGAGATGGGCAAGGAGAACAGCTTCGTCTCCAACGCGCGCTCCTCGTTCATGACCACTCACATCATCGGCTCGGCCGAAACGGTGGCGGAGAAGTGCGAGACCCTGCTCAGCGAATGCGAGCTGGACGGCATGATGCTGATCTTCCCCGACTATGTGCAGGGCATGAAGCGGTTCGCCGCCGAGATACTGCCCAGGCTCCGCAAGGCGCCGGCGGTCACGGCGCGCTCAGAGCTCGCCCATGCCGGCTGAGGCGCTCGCCCCGCTCACGGAGCCGCTGGCCGCGATGATCGACCCGGCGCGCACGGCGCTGGCGGTGATCGACATCCAGGGCGACTTCGCCGCGCCCGACGGGGCGATGGCCGAGGTCGGCTGCGACTTCTCCGACGTGGAGACGGTCATCGACCGCAGCGAGGCGTTGATCGCCGCGGCGCGCAAGGCGGGCGCGACGGTGATGTTCGCGCGCGTGGTCACGACGCCGCAGACCGACGCGCCGAACCTGAAGGCCTTCTACCGCCGCAAGGGCTATGGCGAGGACGCCGTGGGGGTCTGCCGCGCCGGCACGCCGGGCGCCGACTACTATCGCGTCAGGCCCGAACCCGGCGACATCGAGATCGAGAAGCCGCTGTTCTCCAGCTTCGTCGGCACCGACCTGGAGGCGCAGTTGCGCGCCCGCGGCGTGGACACCCTGGTGTTCGTCGGCCTGACCACCGACTGCTGCGTGGACTGCACGGCGCGCGACGCCTTCCACCGCGGCTTCCACGTCTTCGTGGTCGAGGACGCCTGCTCCGCCTATGGCGAGGACGTGCACCGGGCCGCCCTGGTGGGCCTGGAGAAGAACGTGGCCCTGCTGGTCAAGACCGACGAGGTCGCGGCCGCCTGGGCCCGCTGAGCCCGTCCCCTCTGGAGTCGCGAACGCATGGCCTATCCCAACACCCTGATCTTCGTCGACCTCGCCTCCGACGATCCCGCGGCGGCGGGTCGCTTCTATGCGGAGGTGTTCGGCTGGGAGGATGATGCGCGGCCGCACGGCGTCTATCACCGCATGGTGCCGGGCGCGAACTTCCTGAAGGACGGCAAGGAAAGCGAGGTCGGCAACCTGCATCTCGGCATCTTCGATGCGAAGAGCGCCCGCCCGCATCCCGACCCTGCAGGCGTCGAACCGCGCACCCTGAGCCCCGCCGGCCGCAAGGCGCGTATCTGGATCATGGTCAGCGACGACGACACGCCCGAGCGCATCCTCTCCACCGCCGAACGGCTGGGCGCGACGATCCTGTGGCGCGACCACTACTGGTCGGAGTTCAACGGCTACAACCACGCCTTCCAGGACCCCTGGGGCAACGAGATCATCCTGTGGGGCAAGGCGGGGGCGGACCCGCAGGTCCCTTCCGGCTATACACGGGAGTAGGCGGCGCCATGTCAGATAAACGGATCGAGATAAGGCCGCTCACCGCCCGCATCGGCGCGGAGGTCGGCGGGGTGGACCTGACCCGGCCGCTCTCCAACGCCGAGGTGGCGGCGATCCACGACGCCCTGATCGCCCACCAGGTGATCTTCTTCCGCGACCAGCCGATGGACATGGACGCCCACGAGCGGTTCGGCGGCCAGTTCGGCGAGCTGTACGACCATGTCGACGTCTTCGGCGAGGAGTACATCACCAAGCACGGGACGCCCGGCCATCCGGCCATCGTCAAGATCCACGCCGACGAGACCTCCACCGGCGTCGCCGCCGAGACCTGGCACACCGACATGTCCTGCCGGGCCGAGCCGCCCATGGGCACGATCCTGCACCTGCATACCCTGCCGCCGGTCGGCGGCGACACCTTGTTCGCCAGCACCACCGCGGCCTATGACGCGCTATCGACGCGCATGAAGGCCTATCTGAAAGGGCTGACGGCGGTCCACGACGGGGCGCGCGCCTTCGGCCAGTTCATGGGCGAGCGCAGGTACCCGGCCACCGCCCACCCGGTGATCCGCACCCATCCGGCCACGGGCAGGAAGCTGATCTTCGTCAACGAGGAGTTCACCAGCCACATCGTCGAGCTGCCGCGCGAGGAAGGCGCCAGCGTGCTGAAGTTCCTGACCGAGCACTGCAAGAACCCCGACTTCCAGGTCCGCTTCCGCTGGGAGCAGGACTCCGTCGCCTTCTGGGACAACCGCTGCACCCAGCACCACGCAGTCTGGGACTACTTCCCCCACGTCCGCTCCGGCTACCGGGTGGTGATCCAGTAGGATGGTCGCTCGGACCTGGCTGATCACCGGCGTCTCCTCCGGTCTCGGGCGCGCCCTGGCCGTCGCGGCGCTGGGCCGCGGCGACCGGGTGTGGGGCACGGTGCGTAGCGAAGCGGCGCGGGGCGAGTTCCTGGCGCTGGGGGCGGCGGGCGCCTCGCTGGCCGAGATGGGCGACGCGGACGCGGTGACCGCGGCGGTGAGGGAGGCCGAGGCCGGCCTCGGCGGCATCGACGTGCTGGTGAACAACGCCGGCTACGGGATCATGGGCGCAGTGGAGGAGGTCTCGGTCGCCGAGGCGAAGGCCCAGTTCGCCGTCAACCTGTTCGGCCCCTTGGCGGCGATCCAGGCGGCGCTGCCCCGGATGCGGGAGAGAGGCCGCGGCCACATCGTCAACGTCACCTCGGTCAGCGGCCTGGCGACCTGGGCGGGCACGGGGGTGTACTGCGCCTCCAAGTTCGCGCTGGAGGGCCTGGGCATGACCCTGGCCGAGGAGGTGGCGTCGCTCGGCATCCACGTCACCAACGTTGCGCCGGGCGGCCTGCGCACCGACTACGCCGGGCGATCCCTGGCTCGGGCGGCCAAGGTGATCGACGCTTATGCGGACACCGCCCACCTATCCGAGCGCGTCGTGGCCGACCACCTCGGCCAGGAGCCGAACGACCCCGCCAAGGCCGCGCGGGTCATTCTCACCGCCGTGGACGCCGTTCCCCCGCCCCGGCGCCTGCTGCTGGGCGCCGACGCGCTCCGCTACGCCTCGCGCGCCATGGCGGGGCTGCAGACCGAAATGGGCGAGTGGGCGGCGCTGAGCACGAGCGTGGCGGCGGCGGGCGGCTGACCGGTCCTCGCCGCAAGCGCTCATCCCCGCCTCCGTTCTTCCGTCTCGCCCTACTTGTTCCGGGCGCCCAGAGCACGACGTCAGCCGTTCAGCCGCTCGTAGAGGTTCGCCCAGTCCGAGTTCTCGCCCTCGATCAGTTCAGCTTCCAACGGCGCCGATAGCCCTTGATCGTGTGCTCGCGCCGCAACAAGTCCGGGCGAAACGAGCTGGGCGACAGCGCGCGCCAGAGGCCCCAACGATAAAACATTTGCGACCCCACTCGGGCGTTCTGGTCAATTGAATGCGGAAAGACAATTAAAATTGATACTCTGGAAACGCAGTTCTTACCGCCGGTACCACGCTATTTAGGAACGATACGGCTATCCCAAAAAGGCTTATATTAGCAGTCGGTAACTGATCCGTCCCAACCCGCACAAATGAGGGTACAAGGTTTTCCGGTGAAGCAAGGAAGATCTTCTCGCCCTCCCAGACAGCCCAGTCAAAGGCGAGTTCTCGCACGTGGTGTAATCGATTCAAGGCATCATGAAAATCTTGGACAAACTCCAAGTTTTGACCCGGACTGAGCCTGAATCGCACTTGATCAACAGACTCGAAAGTCTTACGTCGAAATGCACAAAGATCAATAATTCTCCTAGCGTGGTAAGCAAACTCGCTTAGGTCAACTGTCGTCTGTTCTACGACAAGTTGGGCAGCCCATTCGGCTGGGAAGATCGTGCTAGTCGTGCAGAAGATGCGCAAGGCACGTTTTCGCGCGGCTATAACGTGCAACTCGGTCAGTCGCCGCTTGATGACTGATCACTCGATCCACTCGCCGACATACGGGCGCTTACTGAGCTAAAACAACTACAGACGCTCCTAGCCAAACCCCCACTACGTCCGCTTCCGGCCTCGCTCACCCCGCCTCGTCCTCCCCTGCAGCCTCCAGGCGTTCCACTGACACCACGCGCTCGCCTTCGGCGGTGCGGAAGATGGTGACGCCTTGGGTGTTGCGGGCGGCGATGCGAACGGCGTCCACGCGGGTGCGGATCAGCTGGCCGCCGTCAGTGACGAGGAGGAGTTCGTCGCTCTCCTCGATGGGGAAGCTGGCGGCGAGCTTGCCGCCGCGGGCGAGGTTGTGGGCGATCAGGCCCTGGCCGCCGCGGCCCGTCAGCCGGTAGTCGTAGGCCGAGGTGCGCTTGCCGTAGCCGTTGTCGGTGACGGTGAGGATGAACTGTTCGGCGGCTCCCAACTGGATGTAGCGCTCCTCCGACAGGTGGGCCTCCCCGCCGACGTCCTCCTCGGCCTCGATCTCGGCGGCTTCCTGCTCGATGCCTTCCGCAGCATCAGCGTCGCCGGAGACCACCCGGTCGGTGGCGGAGCGGCGGAGATAGGCGGTGCGCTCGGCGGGGCTCGCCTCCACGTGGCGCA